>VYDF01000172.1 GCA_009843565.1 Acidimicrobiia bacterium
CGACGACCACATCGTGCCGTGGACGGCGGCCTACCGCACCGCCACCCTGCTGGGAGGCCACAACCGATTCGTGCTCAGCACCTCAGGCCACATCGCCGGCATCGTCAACCCGCCTAGCCCCAAAGCCCGCCACTGGACCAACGACCAGATCGCGGAGTCGCCCGAAGAGTGGTTGGAAGGCGCCGAACAGCACCAGGAAACGTGGTGGGAGGATTGGGCCGAGTGGATCGGCGAACGGGCCGGCGACAAGATCGAAGCCCCCAAGCGGCTCGGGAGCGACTCCTATGCACCGATGGAGGACGCCCCTGGCCTATACGTGAGGGTGCGCTCCGAAGACGGGGCTTCGGCCTGATCAGATTTTTTCAAAAAAGTCCCCTTTGAATTGCCGATCAAGCTTTTGCTAAGTAAAGTAAGCAACATGACCGACGTCAAAGAAATCACCGAAGCCGTGCAAGAACAGGTTTTGAGCGCCCTCAAGGTGGGCCAGACCGCCATCATCGAAGGTGTCCGCACCTTTACCGATACGGTTGGCAGCATCACCCCTGAGAGCCTGAAGCTCGATTCCGTGCCCGGCCTTGACTCCCTTCCCGATCCCAAGGAGCTGATGAACGTCAGCTTCGGGTTCGCCCAGGAACTGCTCAACACCCAGAAGGAGTTCGCCCAGAACTTGCTGGCCGCAGCCTCCGCCAACGGCGCGGCTCCGGTACAGCCAGTTTCCAAGAAGAGCTGATTCCCCCCTCAGCTCTTTCCTGCAAACGGGGCCGGTCACTGACCGGCCCCGTTTTATTTTTCTACCGCTTGCGTACTATCCTGAACAACCACGTAGGGGTCGCCGGTTTCGGCGGACGGGAGGGAAACCATGTCTACGGGTGCTGACTCCTCCGGTGCACAGCCGCCGCAGGATCTCGAGTCGCCGCTGGAGCCGATCAACAAAGTCGGAGTGATCGGCGGCGGCACAATGGGATCGGGAATCGCCGAGGTCTGCGCCCGAGTCGGTTTGGACACCTTGGTTATCGAGGTAGACAATGCGGCCATCGACGCCGCCCGCACGAAGATCGATCAGTCGATGGACAAGGCGGTGGCTCGCGAGAAGTTGGATGCCGCCACTCGAGACCTGGCTTTGGACTCACTCAGCTTCAGCACCGACTTGGGCGACCTGGCCGACCGGGACCTGGCCATCGAGGCAGTTATCGAATCGCTGGAGGAGAAGCTGTCGGTGTTCCGGGCCATGGACAAGGTGATGGCTCCCAACGCCATCTTGGCCACCAACACCTCCTCCATCCCCATTATCACCCTGGGCTCCATCACCAGCCGGTCGGACATGGTGCTGGGCATGCACTTCTTCAACCCGGCCCCGGTGCAGCCGCTAGTCGAGTTGGTGCGCTCGCTGGGCACCTCCTTGGAGACCATTGACCGTGTCGACCGCTTCGCAGTGGAAGTCCTGGGCAAGCGGGTCATCCGCTGCCGCGACCGGGCCGGGTTCGTGGTGAACCGGCTGCTGGTGCCCTATCTGCTCGAAGCCATCCGAATGTTCGACCAGGGCAAGGTGAGCGCGGCCGACATCGACAGCGGGATGATGTACGGCTGCGGCCACCCCATGGGTCCGCTGTCGCTCTGCGACCTCATCGGGCTGGACACCATCGAGGCGGTGGCCGACGTGCTCTACGAGGAGTTCAAGGGCTCCCACAACGCTCCGCCCCCGCTGCTGCGGCGCATGGTGGCGGCCGGACATCTGGGACGCAAGACCGGCAAGGGCTTCTACGAGTACGAGAGCTAGGTCGAGCCATGGATCAAACCGCCGTCGAGGCATTCGGAAACTACCTCCGCAGCCAGCGCAAGCTGGCCCAGCTCACCTTGCGGGAGCTGTCCGACTTGGCCGAGGTGTCCAACCCATACCTCAGCCAACTGGAGCGGGGATTGCACCAGCCGTCGGTGCGGGTGATCAAGTCGCTGGCCACCGCGCTAAACCTGTCGGCTGAGACCTTGTTGGCCCAGGCCGCCGGCATTGACGCCGCCAACGGGGAGAATCCAGAAGGCGTCTCCGACACTGAATCCACCATCAGGGCCGACGCCAACCTGTCCGATGAGCAGAAGGCCGCCCTGCTGGAGGTGTACCGCAGCATGACCGGCGGCAGCCAGGCCTCTTGAACCGCCGCTTTTCCCACATCAGAGCGGTTTTCTTAAGAACTTCTCACCTCCCCGGCCCAAACTGTCACTCCCGCCGGGATACTGGAAGCATGAAACAACAGCTCGCCCTCTTGGAGGCACCGCCAGACTGGCGGATCGATGAGCGAACCAAGGAAATCGGGCGTCGGGGCCTGGCCCAAGCCCGAGCCGCCTTGCAGCGCCACTCCCCCGCCGTTCCGTCATTCCCTTCCCCCTCTGACGACGTTCCCCGTGCGGCGTGAGGCCGTTGGCCGCGGTCGGCAAACTCTTGGTCGGCGGACTCCTGATGTCGGTCGGCTGCTCCGGAAATCTGACCAGTCAGCCCGAAAACTCGCCTGAGTCGGCCGCAACGATGTTCGGAGCAGGCGCAACGGTGACTGAGGTGGTCGACGGCGACACGGTAGTGGTGCAGGTGGCGGGCCGGACCGAGCGGGTGCGGCTGATCGGCATCGATACCCCAGAGGCAACCGGCGGGTTCTTGCCGGTTGAGTGCTTCGGCGACGAGGCCACCGCCTTCGCCGCAGCACTGCTGCCAGTTGGCACCGAAGTCCGCCTGACCCGAGATGTCGAAGCCCGCGACCGCTACGACCGCCTGTTGGCCTACCTGCACCGCTCCAGCGACGGTCTGTTTGTCAACCTCGAAATCGCGGCTCAGGGCTATGCCGAGGCGCTGGTCATCGAGCCCAACACCACCCACGCCAGCGCCTTCTACGCCGCGGCGTCCGTTGCCCGCAACCAGGGATTGGGCTTGTGGGGCCACTGCGGCAGCGCCGACAAAGTGCTTAAGTGAGCGCTTCGACCCCTTCGGGGCGGTAGTTTTCGCCCAGTGACCGAGTTATTGGAACGCTTGGGTGGTGCACCGGGGGATCGAGCCCTGATCATCACCTGCGACAACCTGGGCCAATCCCATGCGGCCAACGCGGCCATCGCCGAGTGCCTGGACACCGGGGTGGCAACCGCCGCCAGCCTGATGGTGCCGTGTCCGTGGGCCCGAGACGCCGCCAATCGCTTCGCCCAGACTCCGGTGGGAGTCGACCTCACCCTGAACGCCGAGTTCGACAACTACCGATGGGGACCGATCACCCAGGCGCCGTCTCTGTTGGACGGCGACGGCGGCTTTCCCCGCACCCCAGCCGATGCCTGGGAGCACAGCGACCTCGACGAGGTTCACCGGGAGTGCCGGGCCCAGATCGAGCGGGCCAGCCAGCGGGGCAGCGATCTCACCCACCTGAGCCCCCACCTGGACACGCTGTTGATGCGCCCCGAGTTCTTCGCCGTCTACGTGGAGCTGGCCGCGGAGATGAGGCTCCCGATGCGCCTGGGCGGGAGCGATCAGGAGCGCCGGGCCGGTTTCCCATTCCGCCGCCTGGCCGCCGATTCGGGAGTGCTAGCGCCCGACCATCTGGTGCAGATCCGGGGCCGTCCCCCCCGTCGGACCATGGAGGACGCGGTAGAGAATCTGGCTCCGGGGGTGACCGAGTTGGTGGTGTCACCAGCCATCGACACTCCCGAATTGCGGGAATTGGACCCGGGCTGGCTCAGCCGGGTGGAGCAGTACCTGTTGGTGGCTCACGACCCGTCGCTGCGCACCGCCATCGAGCGATCTGGTGCTCGAATGCTGAGCTACGCCGATGTGCGCGACGCCCAGCGCCAGAGCTGAGCAGGGCTAGAACTCAGTGCTCTCGGCCAGAGTTGATCGGAATGCGTCGTATTCGGCTGAGTCCAGCAGCGGACGCAGGCCGAAGACCCAGCGGGCGTAGTCGCCCTCCAGTTTCATCTGGCCTGACATGTAGGCCAGATCGGGATGCTGGCCGGCAGAGATTTCAGCTCGAGCGTCGGCGTACTTGTAGATGATGCTCACGTCGGCATCGGCCAGCTTGCCTGCGGCCATCTCCACCAAGCGGCCGTCGCGGATGACCGCGTGGTAGCGGACCTTGCCGTCGGGCGCGCCGGCCACCTCGTAGTTCACCGAGCAGTCCACCCCCGGCTGTTCCGGCCACCCCGACGCGGCCCGGAGGTTCAGCCCAAACCACTCGTCGCTGAGATACCGGGCCTGCTCGACCACTACTCGATCCCAGCGAACAGATCGGTTTCGGGAATCTCGGTGTCCACCAGGCTGCGGCCCAGCATGTAATCCTCCCAGGGATAGGCGTCGGCCATGTGGTGGTCGGGAAGGCCGAACCAGAATTTGGAGTCGGGATCGACCTGGGTGCGGTGGGCCAATAGCGCCTTTGACCGGCGGTCGAAGTACTCGGCGCAATTGATGCGGGTGGTGATGGCGTCGTCGTTGGACGGACGGCTGAACCAGCGCTCGTCATAGGGCGACTCCAAGTCCAGCTCGCCGAACTTCTCGTGCAGGGCGGTTATCCGATTCCGGGACCAAGTCACGTAGTACATCTTCAGCGGCTGCCACGGCTCGCCCGCGTCGGGATAGGCGCTGGAATCGCCAGCCGCGTCGAAGGCCGGACCGCTGATCTCGGCCACCCGAAGATGGTCGGGGTGGCGATAGCCCTGCTGATCCTCTCCGTAGGTGACCACCACGTGGGGCCGCTCGGTCCGGATGATGGCCACCAGGCGCCCCACGGCCTCGTCCAGCGGGGCTTGGGCAAAGCTGCGGGGGTCGGCGTTGGCCTCGCTGTCAGGCATACCGGAGTCGTGATACCCCAGCCAGTGGACGCTGTGATAGCCCAGCACGTCGGCCGCCTCCACCAGCTCGTCCCGGCGTACCTGGTCTAGATTCTCACGAACCTCGGGGCGGTCCATGGCCGGATTCAAGATGTCGCCCTGCTCGCCGCCAGTGCAGCACACAAGCGAGGCCACCACGCCCTGGTCGGAGTACATGGCCACGGTGGCCGATCCCTTCGACGACTCATCGTCGGGATGGGCATGGATGGTGAGCAGTCGAAGGTCGCTGGTCATCGCCCGACCAGGCTAACGCCGCTCAAGCGAGGCTAGGAACCCGTGCCCGGTTGGTTGACCGCCAGTCCAAGTCCCGTGCAGCGCTAGGGCAAGGGTTAGTCTCCGGGGATGCCAAGCCCAGAATTCGAAGCAGTCCGGTCGATGCTGGCGGCCGCGCCGGCACCAGACCCCTCCGAGACGGCCGCAGAGCGCCGGGCCCGGCTGGACGCCAACGCCGCGGCTACCCCGCTGGCCGACGGAGTGATCAAGCAGGCCATCGAGATCCCCGGCGTGCCCGGCGCGGCCTGGCTGCAACCTGAGGCCCATGACTCTGAGAGCCTCCCAGCGCTGCTGTTTTTCCACGGGGGCGGCTACCGGGTGGGATCCATCATCTCCCACCAGGGCTTCGGATCCCACCTTGCCTCATTGATCCCGGCCCGGGTGCTGTTGATCGACTACCGCCTTGCCCCGGAGAATCCGTTCCCCGCCGCCGTTGACGACTGCCTTGTTGCCTATCGCTGGATGCTGGACAACGGTATCGAGGCGAACCGCATCGTATTCATCGGCGACTCGGCCGGGGGCGGTCTGGTGGGTGCCGTGCTGCTCGGGGCTCGAGACCGGGGTTGGCCGATGCCCGGCGCAGGGGCGTGCCTGTCGCCGTGGGTGGATCTGACCAACTCTTCTACAAGCCATGCCGAGCGCGACGAGCTCGATGTGATGTTCGGCCACGACGACGCGGTGACCGCGGCCAGCTGGTACTTGGACGGCCACGATCCCCGGGATCCGCTGGCCTCTCCTCTCTTCGGCGACTTGGCGGGGCTTCCCCCCATGCTGGTCCATGCCGGTGACCACGAGGTGCTGTTGGACGACGCCTCCGGGTTCGCCGCGGCGCTGGAGTCAGCGGGCGTGGAAGTGGACTACCGCATCTGGCCCGGCATGATCCATGACTTCCAGATCATGTACCCCAACTACCCCGAGGCAATCGAGGGAACTGAGGCCATCGCGGCCTTTGTCCGGCAATACGTGGAATGAGGGTATTGGCGACACCGGCTCTAGCCGGCGCCAGCTCAGTGCAGTGGGCTCAGGCCGATTCCCGCTCGGTGCGGTGGCGGCGCAGACCGATGACCGGAGTTGAGGGGGCGAAGCCCGCTTCGGCCCGCTCGATCTCCGACTCGCCGCCCCAGAAGCCGAGCTCGCGCTGGTCGCGGGCCCAACTCCGGCACGCCCGAATCACGACGCACTCCCCGCAAATCCGCCGGGCTGCATTCTCCCGCCGCTCACGAGCCGACGGGCGCTCGCCGGCCGGAGGGAAGAACAGCTCGCTCTTCCCCTTGCAGTTCGCATTTTCCATCCACCAAGGACGAGGCTCCATTGCCATCTCCACCCATTGCCTCCCGTACGAGTCCGGGGGCCTTTCTCCGTTTGGCTATTACTTCAGCAACCAAATTCCCCAGCAATCGCTTAGATATTTGCCTGCTTCCAAGACAAAAAGTTAGACGCTCGAATTGCGCTCGTCACGATATCCTATATGAATAGTTTTGATAAATCTATCTCCATAAGTGATAGTGATCCGGCAGGGAGCGGCAACCTGCCCAAACGCCAGGTGCTGGTCATCATACTCACCCTGATGCTGGCCCAGATGATGGCGGCCATAGAGGGGACTGTGGTGTCCACTGCGCTGCCCACCATCATTGGTGACCTGGGCCGGCGGGACCTCTACACCTGGGTGTTCACCTCCTATTTCATCGCCT
>VYDF01000060.1 GCA_009843565.1 Acidimicrobiia bacterium
CCATCGCCATATCCTGGCGCGGGCAGGCCGTGCTGGCACCTGTCGGGGGGGGGGCAGTTGGACAACGAACGTTCTCAAGGCGAGGCCATCGACGAGCTAGCGTCGACGGTGCTTGAGGGCGAGGCCGCCCGGCGCGATGCCCAAGAGGCCGAGGTGCTGTTCCCCGACGACCTGCTGCCCGGTGTGGGCGGCGAGGATATGACCCTGAAGGAAGGCCTGCTCAAGGGCGGCTACCGGACATTCTTGGTGTTGCTGGCGCTGAACAGCCTCGACGAGCTGGAGGGCAGCTCGTTGGCCATCTTGGGCCCCGACATCGGAGAGAGCTTCGGCGTGAGCGACGGTGCCATGACCGCTATCACCACGGCATCGCTCTTCTTCTTGGTGCTCGGCGCCGGGCCGCTGGGATGGCTGGCCGACAGGTACCGCCGAGGCCCCATCGTAGGCATCGCCAGCGGAGCCTTCGCCGCGTTTACCGCCCTGTCGGGCGCGGCGGTGAACGCGCTGATGTTCTTTTTCATGCGGTTCTTTTCCGGAGTCTCCAAGTCCAACACCATCACCGTGCATCCCAGCATGCTGGCCGACGCCTACCCGGTCCAGACCCGGGGCCGCATGTTCGCCACCAACGCCATGGCGGGGCTCGTCTTCGGCTCTGTCAGCCCGATCCTTGCCGGAGGCATCGCGGTGTGGATGGGCGGCGACGACGGGTGGCGCTGGGCGTTCTACCTTCTCGGCCTGCCCACAGCGGCGTTTGCGTTCTTCGCCTTCTTCTTGAGGGAGCCGCCCCGCGGCCAGTGGGAGCAAAAGCACGTGCTGGGCGCCGGCCTCCAACAGGACGACAAGATGCCCATCTCGGTAGAGGCCGCTTTTGCCCGCATCTGGAACATCGACACCATCCGCAACCTGACCATCGCCTTCGCGGCAATGGGCTTCGCGCTGTTCCCGGCGGGTTCGATCGGGTCGTTTTTCTTGGAAGAGAAATTCAGCCTCAACGCGTTGGAGCGCGGCCTGGCGGTGGCTCCTGCGGGAATAGGGCTGCTGGCGGTCTTGCCGCTCGTGGGGCGCCGGTTTGATGCCACTTACCGCAAAGACCCCGACCGGGCGCTGCGGATCATCGGGATCTTGCTGGTGCCCATCGGGGTGCTCGTGCCCATCCAGTACGCCATGCCCAACCTCGCCCTGTTCATCTTGTTTGCCGCTATCAACTCGACCCTGTTGGGCGGGGCATTCTCCATGGTGCAGCCCGCCATCCAGGCGGTGTTCCCTTATCGGCTGAGGGGCATGGGCGCCACCTTCTTGACGTTCTTCATGGTGATGGGCGGCGGCGTGGGAGGCAGCATCATCGCCGGCTTCCTCCAGAACGAGCTCGGCGAGCAGACCACCATTACCATCATCACCGCGACAGCCATGCCAGTCGGGGCCTATTTCGTGCTGCGGGGAGCTGGCCGGCTACGCCGAGACCTCTCGCTGGTCGTCGGCGAGCTCCAAGAGGAGCAGGCCGAAGAGCGCCGGCGGGCCGAGACCGATCCCGACGACATCCCGGCCATACAAATGGCCCAAGTGGATTTCAGCTACGGGCAGGTGCAGGTGCTGTTCGACCTCGGTTTCGAAGTCCGCAAACAGGAGACGCTGGCCCTGCTGGGCACCAACGGGGCGGGGAAGTCCACCGCTCTCAAAGTGATCACCGGGCTGGTCACCCCGGAGCGGGGAGTGGTGCGCCTGCACGGGCAGACCATCACCTTCGCCACCCCCGAACAGCGGGCGATCATGGGCCTTCACTTGCTACCCGGCGGGGAAGGGGTGTGGATCGATTTGTCGGTCCGCGACAACCTGCTCATGGGGGCATACGCGTATCGCAAAGACCCCGACGACCGGGACCGCCGCATCGAGAAGGTCTTCGAGATGTTCCCCGACCTGGCTGCACGCCCCAAGGAGCCGGCCGGCAATCTGTCGGGCGGACAGCAGCAGATGCTGGCATTGGCCAGAGTGATGCTGCACGAGCCCGAAGTGCTGATGATCGACGAGCTGTCGCTGGGCCTGGCGCCGGTGGTGGTGCAGTCGCTGCTGGAGAGCATCGAGCAGCTCAAAGCCAAGGGCCAGACCATGATCATCGTCGAGCAGTCGCTGAACGTGGCGCTGGCCATCGCCGACCGGGCCGTGTTCTTGGAAAAGGGCCAAGTGCGCTTCGAGGGGCCGGCCCGGGAGCTGGCCGAGCGCGACGACTTGGCCCGGGCCGTGTTCCTGGGCACCGAGGGCGGCTGATGGGCATCGCCTCCCTCCCAGTGCTGGGGACATGGATCACCCAACAGATCGTTTTCGACGGGGTGGTCAACGGACTAGTCACCGGATTGGTGGCCATGGGCATTGTGCTGATCTACCGCTCCACCCGAGTCATCAACTTCGCGGTGGGCAATATGGGGATCATCGCCGCCTCGATGATGGCGCTGCTGGTGGTGAACTACGGCTGGCCGTTCTGGCTGGCACTTGCGTTCTCGCTGCTGCTGGGCGTGCTGTTCGCCGCCGCGGCGGAACTGACTGTGATTCGCCGCCTGTTCAGATCGCCCCGAGTGATCGTGCTGGTCGCCACGGTGGGCATCGCCCAGCTAGCCCAACTCGTCATATCGCTGCTCCCCGAAATTGAGGTGTCTGGCAACACCTACCCTGTGGTAGCCGGTTCGATCTGGGAAGACGTTTGGTTCACCGAAATCCGCGTCCGCGGCCCGCAGCTCACCATCCTCATCGCGGTGCCGCTGCTGGCCCTGCTGCTGGGCTGGCTGATGAACCGCACGACGTTCGGCAAATCGGTGACCGCGTCGGCCTCCAACCCCAACCTGTCCCGCCTGTCGGCCATCAACCCCAAAACGGTGTCCACGTTCGTGTGGGTTATGGCCGGGCTGCTGGCCTCGGCGTCGATGATCATGCTCTCCGGATCTACCGGGCAGATTGCCGGCTTGGCCGACCTAGGGTCGCAAACCCTGGGCCGGGCGATGGTCGCCGCGGTGCTGGCCGCAATGGTCTCGTTTCCCCGGGCGATTCTGGCCGGGATGGCTATCGGCATCCTCGATGCCCTGCTCCGGTTCAACTTCTACCTGGAGATCGGGCTCCTCGACTTCGTTATCTTCTTGGGCGCGCTGGTGGCCGTCTACTTCCAGAGCCGCAGCCAGCGCGAAACAGGTGTCTTTTCCTTCACGCCCAAGGTCCGGCCGATACCCGAACGGCTGCGCCAGGTGTGGTGGCTACGCCACCTGTCCCCGATCGCGCTGGGCGCGCTGCTGGCGCTCGGCATTGTGCTGGTCCAGCTACCGGGCATATCCAACCTGCCCTCCCGCCAGCTCCTATACGCCACGGTGCTGTGCTTCGCGGTGTGCGGGCTGTCGGTAACCATCATCACCGGCTGGTCGGGACAGCTCTCTTTGGCCCAGATGGCCTTCGCCGGCATGGGTGCCCTGTTCGCCGCCGGCCTCCGACGAGGGCTGGCCATGGATTTCACCGTGGGAACCGGGTTCTTGCCCGGCGACGCCCTGTCGTACGACTTCTTCGACGTCGAGTTCGAAGCAGGCGGAATCCCGTTCATGGCAGCCATCCCGCTGGCCGCGCTCTTTTCCGCGCTGGTAGCCGCAGCAATCGGGGTCGGGTCTCTGCGGGTCCGCGGCCTGTATCTGGCCGTGACCACGTTCGTGTTCGCTCTCGCCGCCCAGCAGTACCTCTACCGGCGGCCGTTCTTCACTGGAGGCAGTTCCACATCGGTGTCCTTCCACCGGGGCGAGCTGTTCGGCCTCGACCTCAAGTCGCAGAAGGCCTACTACTACGTATGCCTGGCCTTCTTGCTGATCGTGGTGATCATCGTCAGCCGGCTGCGCCGCTCAGGCGTCGGCCGCTCCATCATTGCGGTGCGCGACAACGCCGACTCCGCGGCGGGTTACACAGTGGGGCCGGTGCGCTCGAAGATGTCTTCGTTCGCCCTGGCCGGCGGCATCGCCGGGCTCGGCGGGGCCCTGCTAGCCGGACTGGTGCAGAACGTGCCGTTGAGCGAGCGCTTCTTCCAAGTAGAGAACTCGCTAGAAATCATTGGGATGGTGGTAATCGGCGGGCTCGGCTCGTCGGTCGGCGCGGTGCTGGGGGCGATCTGGGTATACGGGCTGCCCAACCTGTTCACCAACTCGCAAACGGTGGTGCTCTTCTCGTCCAGCGTCGGGCTCTTGCTGGTGATCATGTACTTCCCCGGCGGGTTGGTTCAGATCGGCTACAGCGCCCGAAACGCCCTCATCGCCGCGGCCGAGCGGCGACTGGGCCCCGACCCTGGCGGCAAGTCCATCCGATCCTCGCCGTCCAGCCTGTCCCGGCCGCGCGATCCGCGTCCCGCCACCGACCCCATGCTTGCCGGGCGCAACATCAGCGTGAGATTCGGCGGGGTGGAAGCGGTGTCGGAGGCCACCATACTGGTGCATCCCGACGAGGTCGTCGGCCTCATCGGCACCAACGGCGCTGGCAAGTCCACCTTCATGAACGCAGTGGGGGGCTACGTCCCATCCACTGGGAGGGTGGAACTGCTCGGTGCCGACATCAGCCGTTTTGCTGCCCCTCGGCGGGCTCGGGCCGGACTTGGCCGCACCTTCCAAACTGCCGCTTTGTTCCCCGAGTTGACAGTGCGGGAAACAGTCCAGGTGGCCTTGGAGGCCCGCGGCCGCACTCCCATTCTGAGCACGGCGCTGCACCTGCCCCACTCCTTCGCCCTGGAGCGGCGAAGGTGGGCCGAGGCCGACGAGTTGATTGACTTCCTGGGGCTGGGACGCTACGGCGACTCCTACATCAGCGACCTCTCGACCGGCACCCGGCGTATCGTGGAGATCACCGGGCTGCTGGCCCTCGGCGCCCGGGTGCTATGCCTCGACGAGCCGACCGCCGGAGTGGCCCAGCGGGAAACCGAGGCATTCGGGCCGCTCATCGTCAACATCCGCCAGGAATTGGGCGCCGCCATGTTGATCATCGAGCACGACATGCCCCTCATCATGAGTATCAGCGACCGGGTGTACTGCCTTGAGGCCGGCAAGGTGATCGCCGAGGGTACCCCCTCCGAGGTTCGCAACGACCCCCTGGTGATCGCCAGCTACCTCGGCACTGACGAACGAGCAATCGCCATCAGCGACAGCCTGACCCGCTCCCGAGATCAATAGATGCGGCCTCACGCTCAAGAACAAGGGAATTGAGGCAATGAGTGACATCGACCCCGAACTGAGGAGAACGTTCCGCAGAATGCCCAGACTGGTTCTGGGGCCGACTAGCACGCGTCTGCTGCGATGGTTGGTTGGTTTTTCCTCCGCAAAACCCGACACAGATGGGCTGACGGTCGGCGAGGTTGCGACGCCCGGGGCCTCGACGTCCATGGTCATCTACAGGCGCTCCGATTCCAAGGCGCCCGCCCCCGTGGTGTTCTGGATACACGGCGGCGGCTTCATAATGGGCTCGAACAAGACCGAGGATTGCTGGGGGGAGGCATTTTGTCGGAGCATCGACTGCGTCGTTGTTGCTGCCGGCTACCGCCTGGCTCCCGAACACCGATTTCCCTCAGCTCTGGACGACTTGAGGGCAGCAATGGGATGGGTGCTCGACCACGGTGCCAGCCATGGCCTCGACCCCGATACGGTCATCATCGGGGGGGAGAGCGCCGGCGGCGGGCTCGCGGCCGCGCTCGTTCAGCGTCTCCACGATGAGGGCGTAACCATCAGAGGTCAGCTCCTTGCTTGTCCCATGCTCGACGACCGGACCGCGGTCAGACCTGACATCGGACGGAGAGAGCCTCGGGGGTGGAACAACGGCTCTAATTATTTTGGGTGGTCGTCTTACCTAGGAACCGAACCCGGCGGCGACACCGCCCCGGAATACGCAGTCCCTGCTCGTCGGGAGCAACTCGCCGGTCTCCCTCCGGCCTGGATCGGGGTGGGAGACGTCGACCTCTTCTACGACGAGGACCTCGAATACGCCGACCGCCTGCGAGAGGCTGGCGTTCCGGTCACGCTCGAAGTCGCAAGAGGAGGGGCGCACGGATACCACAGGCTCGTCCCCAAAGCCTCCGTTTCCAAGCGGTTCATCGCCTCAGCCGTCGATTTCGCGGCAGTGTCGCTCGCCAGCTAGCCGACGGCGCCGAGCGAGCCCACAAGGAGATGGTGATCCGCGATGACATGATCCGGGTGGCCCACCGAGTCGGAGCCTCAATTCGACAGATCGCCGAAGCTTCTGGACTCGGTCGCAAGACAGTCACCGCTATCGTCGAGTCCGATCAGGCGCGGACCTGAGCAAAAGTCAGCGATAGCGTCAATCGAGATTGGCAGGGCTGCCTACCAGGCGACAGGCATGGACTTGACTCCAGCCACGAGATTGCTGCGTATCCGGTTCATCGGGCCGGTGAGGTGAATATCCGGCATGCGATGGGCGACCTCCTTGAGAATGCAGTCGAGCTGCATGCGGGCCAAGTTGGCACCGAGGCAAAAATGCTCACCAATGCCGAACGTGAGATGCGCTGTTGAGTCGCGGGTGATGTCGAACTCGTCGGGATTGCCCCATACCGCGTCGTCGCGGTTGGCTGAGGGATACCACATCACCACCTTTTCGCCCCGCCGCACTGTGACCCCACCAAGTTCGGTGTCTTCGGTAGCGGTACGGCGGAAGTGGTACACCGGAGGCTCAAATCGCAGGACCTCGTCTATGGCCCTCGGCAAATAGGCGTCGATGTCGCTGAGCAGCAGATCCCACTGCTCCCGGTGGGCGTCCATCCGCCGCACGGCGTGGCTGGTGGCATTGCGAGTGGTCTCGTTG
>VYDF01000156.1 GCA_009843565.1 Acidimicrobiia bacterium
GATGTCGGATATAGGCCCGGGAGTAGCGGGCGATCGGGCTGGCCGGGAATTGGGGGTCGACGGGGCGGTCATCGGTGGCGAACGAGGCATTGGTGATGTTGAGGCGGCCCCCTCCGGTGAGGGCGGTGCCGTGGCGGGCCAGCCGGGTGGGCAGCACGCAGTCGAACATGTCCACCCCCAGCGCCACGCACTCCACCAGCCCGACCGGATCGCCCAGGCCCATGAAGTAGCGGGGCTGATCGGTGGGGAGGCGGGGGACGGTAGCGGCCAGCGCGGCCAGCATCTGGTGCTGGGGCTCCCCCACCGACAGCCCGCCCACCGCATAGCCGTCGAAGCCCACCTCGATGGTCCGCTCCGCGCTCTCAGCCCGCAAGTCGGGGTCTGTTCCGCCTTGGACGATGCCGAATTGGCTGGCGCCAGCTTCGTGCCCCTCTTGCTCCAGAAAGCGGCGGCGGGCCCGAGCCGCCCAGGCCGCGGTGCGATCTACAGCTTGGCGCTGGACTGGGGCGGGGGCATCAGACGGCGGGCACACATCGAAGGCCATCTGGATGTCCGAACCTAGCTGGAGCTGCACGTCCACAACCCGCTCGGCGGTGAAGCGATGGGTGGAGCCGTCGTAGGTGGATCGGAAGACCGCGCCGTCGTCGTCCACCTTGGGATCGAGGGAGAACACCTGGTAGCCACCCGAGTCGGTGAGCACGTGGCCCGACCATCCGGTGAACCCGTGAACGCCGCCCAGCCGCTGCACCAACTCGGGGCCGGGCCTCATCATCAGGTGGTAGGTGTTGGCCAGCACCACCGGCGGGTTGAGGGCTTCGAGGTCGGCGGTGTCGAGGGTGCGGACTGCGGCCCGGGTGCCCACCGGCATGAAACAAGGGGTGGTGAACGAGCCCCTAGGCGTGGTGATGCGGCCTTTGCGGGCCTGCCCGTGTTGGGCCAACACCTCGAATTGGAGAGTCATCGGCTGGAGTCTTTGGTACAAAACATGGCGTCGCCGAGAGATAGGAAGCGGTAGCCCTCGGCTAGGGCGGTGTTGTAGAGGTGGCGCCAGCGGGGACCGATGAACGCGGCCAGCAGGGCCAGGAGGCTGGACCGGGGCAGGTGGAAGTTGGTGAGCAGCGCGTCTACTACGGCGAATTGGTGCCCTGGCTTGATGAACAGATCGGTCTGGGCGCAGGCCGCTCCGGTGGCCGCCGCCGACTCCAGGGCCCGTACCACCGTGGTTCCCACCGCTACCACCCGCTCAGCCCGGACGCAGGCGGCCAGCGTGGCCTCGGGAATCCGGTACACCTCGGTATGCATAACGTGGTCGTCGAGGTAGTCGGCCATCACCGGGGTGAATGTGGCCGTGCCCACGGCCAGTTCCAATTCGCACACCACAGCGCCGACCGCCCGGCAGCGGTCCAACACCTCCTCGGTGAGGTGGAGTCCGGCGGTGGGCGCGGCGGCCGACACCGGCCGGTCGGCATAAACCGTCTGATAGCGCTCGAGGTCGGAGAGCTCCTCGGTCACATAGGGCGGCAGGGGCACCTCCCCAGCTTGATCCATGAGCGCCCCGGGATCACCGGTGGGCCGCACCCAGCGCCGACCGTCGTCGCTGACTGGCTCGCCCACCTCCATTACCGGCTGGTCGTCAAGCCACAGCTCGGTGCCCGGCGGTACCCGACGGCCGGGACGCACGAGACCGCTCCACCACCCGTTTTCGCCCGGTTCCAACAGCAGCACTTCAACCCGGCCCCCGGTGGCCTTGCGGAGCCGCAGTCGGGCGGGCATGACCCGGCTGTTGTTCACCACCAGCACGTCGCCAGGGTTCAGCAACTCGGGCAAGTCCCGGGTCAGGCGGTGCTCGGGAGGCGCCGTTGGACCTCGATCCACCAGCAGTCGAGAGCTGTCCCGGGGCTCGGCCGGCTGCTGGGCGATAGCGGCCTCGGGCAGCTCGTAGTGAAGCTCCTCGGTCCGCATGGTGTGTTTCTAACCGATTAGTGGTGTGTTCCCGAAAACTGTCGCACCCGCCCGGTAGTTTGGGGTTGATGCTGGTAGTGGGAATCGATCCCGGCCTGTCGCGCTGCGGCTATGGCGTCGTCCGCCAAAAGGGCCGCGTCACCGAGGCGGTGGCTGCCGGGGTAATCCGCACCGACAAGGACGATCCCGTTCCCCAACGGCTGCATGAGCTCCACACCGAGATGGTCGAGCTGCTCAACGACTACCAGCCTGATGCGGTGGCCATCGAGCAGGTGCTATTCCAGGTGAACGTCCGCACCGCCATGGGGGTAGGCCAGGCCAGCGGGGTGGCCATGGCTGCGGGAGCGGGAGCGGGTGCCGAGGTATTCGAATACTCCCCCACCCAGATCAAAAAAGCGATTACCGGCTGGGGCGGTGCCGACAAAGAGCAGATGAGCCAGATGGTGCAGACGCTGCTACGCCTGCCTGAGCCTCTGAAGCCGGTGGATGCCGCCGACGCGGTGGCAGTGGCCCTCTGTCATCTGGCCCATGCACCGGCCGCCTCCCGGATCCAGGCCGCAGTGTGATCGGGCTGCTTCGGGGCACGCTGGCTCTGCGGGACTCCGATGAGGTGATTGTGGAGACCGCCGGCGTCGGCTATCGGGTGGCAGTGTCGCCGGATACCTCGGCCGCTCTGGGAGAGCTGGGCGAAGACGTGTTGTTGCACATCCACCACCACATTCGAGAGGACGCCCAAACCCTCTACGGGTTCGACACCCCGCACAAGCGCCAGGTTTTCGAGGGGCTCATCTCAGCTCACGGAGTGGGACCGGCGATGGCCATGGCCATCTTGTCGATATACGGACCCTCGGAGCTGGCCGGAATCTTGGCCACCGACGACATCGACGCCCTGTGCCTGGTGCCCGGAGTGGGCAAGAAGACCGCGGCCCGGCTGCTGGTGGAGCTCAAGTCCCGGCTCGATATCGGCGACGTGACCACCGCGGTGGCGTCGGGCCAGCCGGCGGGAGATCAGCCGGCCGATGCCCGCAGCGTGGTCCGCCAAGCGCTGGGCGAGCTGGGCTACAGCGCCGAAGAGGTCCGCGGCGCCATTGCTGCGCTACCTCCGGGCGACGACTCCTCAGCCCTGCTCAAGGCGGCGCTCCAGCACTTGGCTACTCGATCATGAGCTCTGGTCGCGAGGAGTTGTTGGCGGGAACCTCTCTTCCCGGGGAGGAGGGGTCCGAAGTCGGACTGCGACCCACTCGACTGGATGAGTTCGTGGGCCAGCCGGAGCTCAAGGAGCACCTTCACATCATCTTGGGCGCGGCCCGGGCCCGGTCGCAGCCCGCCGACCACCTGCTGTTCGCCGGACCCCCGGGCTTGGGCAAGACCACCCTGGCCCACATCGTGGCCAAGGAGATGGAGGCGGGACTTCACATCTCCTCAGGGCCGGCGCTGGAGCGGGCGGGGGATCTGGCCGCCATCCTGTCCAAGCTGGAAGACGGCGATGTGTTGTTCATCGACGAGATCCATCGGCTGCCCCGCATCGTCGAAGAGGTGATGTACCCGGCCATGGAAGACTTCAACGTCGACATCGTGCTGGGCAAGGGGCCCGCGGCCCAGTCGGTGCGCCTCGATCTGGCCAAGTTCACCCTGGTTGGGGCAACCACCCGCACCGGCCTCATCACCGGGCCGCTGCGCGACCGATTCGGCCTGGTGTCGAGGCTCGACTACTACACCACCACCGATCTGGAGGCCATCATCGCTCGGGCCGCAACCATTCTCGACATCCAAATCGACCCGGAAGGCGCCGCCGAGATCGCCTGTCGGGCCCGGGGCACTCCCCGCATCGCCAACCGGCTGCTGCGTCGGGTGCGCGACTATGCCGAAGTGAGGGCCGATGGCCGCATCGATCAGGCCACTGCGGCCGCGGGACTCAACCTGTTCAGCGTCGATCAGGCCGGACTCGACAAGATCGACCGGGCCATTCTGTCGGCCCTTTGCGAGCGCTTCGGCGGCGGCCCGGTGGGCCTGTCCACCCTGGCCATCAGCGTGAGCGAGCCGGCCGAGACGGTGGAGGATGTTTACGAGCCGTTCCTCATCCAACAGGGCCTGCTCATGCGCACCCCCCGAGGCCGGGTAGCCACCCCAACGGCCTGGCAGCACTTGGGCTTGGCTCCGCCGGCCAGCGTCGCCGACCAGTCAAACCTTTTTGATTGAGGCAGGCTCAGCTAGCGACGGCTTGGAGGATGTCGTCGGGGATGTCGAAGTTGGCGTAGACGTCTTGGACGTCGTCGTGGTCGTCGAGGGCGTCGATGAGGCGGAGCACCGACCGGGCGGATTCGGCGCTGTCCACGCCCACCACTGAGGTAGGCAGCATGGTGGAGGCCGCCGACACGAAGGCGATCTCCACCTCGGCCAAGGCGTCGCGCATGGCCGAGAGGTCGGAGGGATTGCAGGTGAGCCGCCAGGTATCGCCTTCGTCGGCCAAGTCTTCGCCCCCGTGGTCGAGGGCGGCCAGCATGAGCTCGTCCTCGTCTACCGATCGGTCGAGAATCACCACTCCCTTGCGCTCAAATTGCCAGGCCACCGCGCCGGGCTCGGCCAGCGAACCGCCGTTGCGGGTGAACAGCGCCCGCACCTCCGAGCTGGTGCGATTGCGGTTGTCGGTGAGCGTTTCCACATAAAGGGCTACACCGCCAGGGGCGTATCCCTCGTAGAACACCGACTCATAGGCCACCCCCTCAAGCTCGCCGGTGCCCCGCTTGATGGCCCGCTCGATGGTGTCCAACGGCACCGAGTTGTCCCTGGCCTTTTGGTACATGGTGCGAAGCGTGGGGTTGGCGTCGACGTCGCCGCCGCCCTCCCGGGCGGCCACTTCCACCTGGCGGATGAGCTTGGCGAACAGCTTGCCCCTCCGTTTGTCAGCCGCCCCCTTGCGGTGCTTGATGGTGGCCCACTTCGAGTGTCCCGACATGGCTGTTCTCCCCTACTCCTGTTCCACGAACCAGCGGTGGAGTCGATCGTCTTCGGCCAGCTCCGGGTGGAACGACGACACCACTGCTGAACCTTGGCGGCACAGCACTGGGATCCCGTCCAACTCGGCCAGAATCTCCACATCAGTGCCCGCCGATTCGATCACCGGGGCTCGGATGAACACCCCGGGAAATGCTGATTCCCACCCTCTGACCTCAATCGACGCACTGAACGACTCCGATTGGCGCCCATAGCCGTTGCGCCTCACGGCCACATCCACGGCGCCGAAGCAGCGCTGGCCGGGATAGCCGTCCACCACCTCGGATGCCAGAAGAATCAGCCCGGCGCAGGTGCCCAGCACCGGCAGTCCGCTGGCCAAGCGATCGGCCAGCGGGTGCGCCAAGCTATTGGCGTCGAGCAGCTTGGAGATGGCGGTGGACTCGCCGCCGGGGATCACCAAGCGGTCGATCTCGGCCAGTTCCTCAGCAGTGCGAACTTGAACCGCAGCTACGTCCAGCCGGCTCAAGACCTGCTCATGCAGCCCGAATGCCCCCTGAAGGGCCAGAACCCCCACCTTCACCCGGGGGCTCCGAGTCTCGAGGTGATGTTTCGACCTGCTGCACGTTCAGCCGCTGCTACCAGCCGCGGTCGGCCAGCCGGGTTTCGAGGCCGTCGATCTCCAAGCCGGGCATGGGCTCGCCCAGGCCGCGACTTACCTTGGCCAGGATGTGGGGATCGCGGAAGTTGGTGGCCGCCTCCACGATGGCCTTGGCCCGGGGCGCCGGGTCGGCCGACTTGAAGATGCCCGAGCCCACAAACACGGCTTCGGCACCGAGCTGCATGACCAGTCCGGCATCGGCGGGCGTCGAGATGCCCCCGGCACAGAACATCGGCACCGGGAGCCAGCCGGTCTCGGCCACCTCGCGCACCAGCGGCAGCGGGGCCCGGAGCTGCTTGGCCCAGTCGAAAAGCTCGGCCGAGTCGGCCTGGGTGATCTTGCGGATGTCGCCGATGATAGAGCGGAGATGGCGAACGGCTTCCACGATGTTGCCGGTGCCGGCCTCGCCCTTGGACCGGATCATGCAGGCGCCCTCGGAGATGCGCCGCAGCGCCTCTCCCAGGTTGGTGGCCCCGCAAACGAACGGCACGGTGAACGCCCACTTGTCGATGTGGTGGGCCTCATCGGCGGGGGTCAGCACCTCGCTCTCGTCGATGTAGTCAACGTCGAGGGCCTCGAGTATCTGGGCCTCCACAAAGTGGCCGATGCGGGCCTTGGCCATGACCGGAATGGTCACCGCCTGTTGGATGCCGGTGATCATCTCGGGATCGCTCATGCGGGCCACCCCGCCGTCTCGGCGGATGTCGGCCGGGACCCGCTCCAAGGCCATGACCGCCACCGCCCCGGCGTCCTCGGCCACCTTGGCCTGCTCGGGGGTGACCACGTCCATGATCACGCCGCCCTTGAGCATTTCGGCCAGCCCTCGCTTGACCAATGTGGTCCCGGTCTCGCGGCCTGACATCGACTCAGCGGTCATGGTTGCAGTCTATGGCTTCGTGCATTGCAACCGCGATGCCAGTTATTGGCTAACGATTCTTGAGCAGATGCTCGGCGTAGTCTTCCACCATCACCAACACGTCTCCTCCCGGCAAGGCGATGAAGGTTTGGCCGGGGGTGAGCCGCACCGGACTACCGGCGCCGTCAGTCACCTGCCACGGCTGGCCGGCTGACGCCCGGGTCCATTGGCCCCGGATCAAGTGGCCGGCGGTAAACACCAGGGCAACGCCGCCGTTGGGATCAACCGTGATGGCCTCAGGACTCCGGGGATCGGATGCGCTTCCGGTGTAGCGGGTTTGAAGCACCACCACGTTGGCCGGCGACACCTGAAC
>VYDF01000265.1 GCA_009843565.1 Acidimicrobiia bacterium
GCCCAGAACAGTCCCGCGGTAAGCAACAGCGCGGCGATGTAGATCAATCCCGTCTTGTTGAGAGCCACCGGCGTGTCGGTGAACAAGAAGTCGGGCCAAACGAACAAGTGCGAGACCGGCGGAAAGTCCAGGGCAAACACGTTCACTGAGAGGCTCCTTGTGGCTTCAAGCCGGGATAAGCGAGGGACATGGAGACAAATCGGGTCTCCCAAACCAGCAGAACAATATGGGCCGCGACCAGCGTGATGACAAACGGCAGGGCCTCAAACCATCCAGTATTTCTCACCAGGAAGTAGGCCCCGGTGAGAATGCCCAGGCGAATGAAGTACCCGCCCATCACCCCGGCCATCAGCATGGTGGGCGAAATCCGCATCGACCAGGTGATGAGCGAGGCGGCCAGCCAGAAGTTGATCAGGATCAGCCCAAGGGCGTAGCCGCTGGACCACAAACCGTCGAACCCCCAAACGCCAGCGCACACTCCGACCAGCACCGGCCCGCCGATCAGTCCCCGGCGAACGATGTCTTGGGCCAAAGCCCGCTCGGGGGCCTCCTCGCCAGCCGCCGCCGGCCGCTCAGCCATCGGTGACCTCTGGGTCGGAGTCCGCCCGACGGCTGGGCAGATTTCGGTCGTAGGCCTCCATGCGGTCGCTGTAGGTCCGCAGCGCCTTCCAACCGGCGTAGACGGCGGTCAACAGGCAAAGCACCAGTGTGAAGACCGGCCTTGTGCCCAGAGCTCCGTCGATGAGCCAGCCGAAGAAGGCAAACAGCGCCGGAGTGGCCACCAACTCGAAGGCGATGGAGAGGGCGTCTCCTGAGCTCTGGCGGTTGTATAGCTGGCGATTCTGCGTCATTGCAGTTGGCACGAATTGGGCCCCTATGGCAAGCGGATTGGGCTTGCCAAAATGGTTTCGCGTACCAGGCTACGGGGCCAAATCATCAGACTGGCTGCCGGAGAAGTCGATCAGGGGGTTCGACGGCGCAAAATGGGATGGAAAACGGTGTAGAGCATCAACACCAGCACCGCGGCGGCAGGGACCATGATCGCCTCCCCCTCCCCGGCATAGGTTGGATACAGCACCAGGGTTGACATCAGGGCGGTGAAAAGCCACAAGATCAGCACACTGCGGCGATGGCCGTGGCCCAGGCTCATCAGCCGGTGGTGCAGGTGCTCTTTGTCGGGAGCGGTGATGCTGGTGCGGGCCCGGGTCCGCCGAAGAACGGCCCACAGCACATCTACCACCGGCACCGCCAAGATGATCAGCGGAATGAGCATGGGAGCGAACAAGAAATAGGTTTGCCCCGCGAACGGCTCGCTGCTGCGCCCCCCCACCGACACCGTGGAAGCAGCCAACAGCGTGCCCAGAAACAGCGCGCCGCCATCGCCCATGAAAATGCGGGCCCGATGGAAGTTCTGGGGCAGAAAGCCCACCGCCACCCCGCTGGCGATGATCGCCACCAGCGGACCGACATTGGTGGGCAGCAGGACCTCTTCATCGGTGAGCTTGATGGAGTAAACGAAGAACGTGAGCCCGGCGATGCCCACAATGCCCGCGGCCAATCCGTCCAGGCCGTCGATCAAGTTGATGGCGTTGACAATGGCCACCAGCCACAGCACCGTGACCACAAAGGCCAAGTCTTGAGAGAGAATCAGCGCGTCCAACACCGGCAGCCTCAGATTCAGCACGGTCACCCCGGCAAACGCCAGAATGCTGCCGGCCAGCACCATGGAGGCCACCTTGGCTGGGGCCGACATCTCCCGCACATCGTCGTAGGTCCCGAACACGATCATCACCAGCGCGGCGATCACGATTCCCACCGGCTCCGATGCGGTGGCGAACACCACGTCGAAATCGCTCAGCAGCCACGCGACGCCCATGGCCGAGAGAAAACCGATGAACATGGCCACACCGCCGAGCACCGCGGTGGATTGCTCGTGGACTCGCCGGGCGTCGGGCTCCACCATGAGGCCCCATCGCTCGCTGATGAGGCGCATTACCGGGGTGGCCGCCAGCGTCACCCCCGCGGCTACGGCAAAGACAATGAAGTAGCTGTCTAAGCCGGGGGCCATGACATCAGTGGGCTACCCAGCGAGCGAATACGGCGTGAACCGCCCGCAGAGATCGGCCACTTCAGCTCGGACTTCTGCTACCACACCTTCGTCGTCGCGTCGGCGCAGGGTTTGACCGATCATGTTGGCGATGAGTTCCATCTCCTCCGGTCCCATTCCCTGAGTGGTTGTGGCCGGGGTGCCGATTCGCACTCCGCTGGTCACGAACGGAGAGCGGGGGTCATCGGGCACGGTGTTCTTGTTGAGGGTGATTCCGGCTCGGTCCAGCACCTCTTGGGCCACCTTTCCGGTGAGATCCTCGTCGAAGGACCGCAGGTCCACGAGGAGCAGATGGTTGTCGCTGCCCCCCGACACCAGGCGGAATCCCTCTTCGGCCAGCCCCTTGACCAGCGCCCCGCTGTTTTGCACGATGCGAGCCGCGTAATCGGCGAATTCGGGGGTGGAGGCCTCGCCGAAGGCGACCGCCTTGGCGGCGATCACGTGCTCTAGGGGGCCGCCCTGGAGCCCGGGGAACAGGGCTTTGTCGATGGCCGGGGCAAGATCCTCAGAGCAGAGGATTGCTCCGCCACGGGGGCCGCGCAGCGTTTTGTGGGTGGTGAAGGTGACGATGTCGGAATGAGGCACCGGATTGGGGTGGACCCCGCCGGCGATCAGGCCAGCGATGTGGGCCGCGTCGAACATGAACAGGGCGCCCACCTCGTCGGCGATGGTCCGAAACGGCGCCGGGTCGATGATGCGGGGATAGGCGGTGGCCCCCGCCACAATGAGCTTGGGCTGGTGCTCGAGGGCCAGATCCCGGATCTGGTCGTAGTCGATGCGCTCGTCGCTGGGAGTCACGCCATAGGCCACAAACCGGTAGGTGCGTCCGCTGATGTTCACCGGGGAGCCATGGGTGAGGTGGCCGCCGTGGTCGAGGCTCATGCCCAGCACGGTGTCGCCGGGCTCCAACACAGCCAGGTAGGCGGCCACGTTGGCGTTGGCCCCCGAGTGGGGCTGCACGTTGGCATGGTCGGCGCCGAACAAGGCGGTGGCCCGCTCCCGGGCAATGGACTCCACCTCGTCGATCACCATGTTGCCGCCGTAGTAGCGGCGACCCGGGTAACCCTCGCTGTATTTGTTGGTGAGCACCGACCCAGTTGCCGACAGCACCGCAGGCGAGGCGAAGTTCTCCGAGGCGATGAGCTGCACCGTGGTGTTCTGACGCTCCACCTCCCGGCCGATCATGTCGAATACCGGGTCATTGCCGTTGCTGGGCCACATCAAGGGGCTACCTCTCCTTTGGGCAAAAGGGCGTCTATCTTGGCCACCCGGGGGATGTGGCGGCCCTCCTCGAAGGATGCTTGGAGGAATGCCTCCAATGCCTCTCGAGCTGCCTCCGGGCCGATGAGCCGCTCGCCCAAACAGATCACGTTGGCATCGTTGTGCTCACGGGTCAGCCGGGCCGAGGTCACATCGTGCACGGTGGCCGCTCGCACGCCGGGCACCTTATTGGCCGCCATGGCGATCCCGATGCCGGAGCCGCACACACACAGGCCTAGCTCGGCCTCTCCGGCGGCCACCTTGCGGGCTACTGCCTCGCCGAAGTCGGGATAGTCCACCCGATCGGGACCATGGGTGCCGCAGTCGGTGACATCGTGGCCCAAGTCCCGCAAATGGGCCACCAGCACGTCTTTCAACTGCACCCCAGCGTGGTCGGCCCCGGCGGCGATTCGCGCCATAGGGGTCAATCTACCCAGCCCACTGCCTGATTGATGACTCTTTACGCCGATCTTCTCCATCTAGGTGAATGAGATCGGCGATTGCAGCCACCAGGGCCGGTCGCTGGTTCTGATCTCTATCACCCATTTCACCCACCAGAGACCCCGGCGTCCGGGGGCCACCAGGCGAGCGGGGGCGCCGTGTCCCCGCGACAGCGGTTTCCCGCCCAATTCGTGGGCCAACATCATCTTGTGCGCATCGCCGAGCGGAAAGCGGCGCGTGTAGCCAGTGGCCGAGCGCACCTCCAGGCTGCGGCCAGTGGCACCAGGGCCGAGAAGCTCGGACAGCATGACGCCAGTCCAGCTCTGCGTGCTGTACCACCCGTTGGTGCAGTCCAGCGTCGCCTCCTTGGTCGTGGTGTGGGCCGCGAGCTCCCGATAATCCACATCGCGCTCCACCGATCCCCGCAGGCGAAGCACCCAATCGTCGGGGTTGATATGAGGGGGCGAGTCGGTGAACCACTGCACAACCGGCATCTGCCGAGGTTCGCCCGACCCCACCTCGTGCGAACCGGTAAAGCGCCGGTCAGAGGCAGCCCACCGGTCGAATGTGGTGCGGAATCCCAACGCGATCCCCGCCACCCCCAGGGCTTGGAGCCAGGTGCGCCGGGAGATGTCTATGGGGCGGATTCGCTGGGGGCGGGTTACCACGTGTAGTGCCACCAAGGGCACGGCTGCGATGGCGAAGATGACGTGCAAGCCAATGGGCGACCACACTCCGAACGGTTCCCAGACGTCGAGGGTGTGGATCAGCCCGGTGATCAGGGCGCCGGTGACAACCGTGGCCAGCGCAATGGAGGCAAAGCGATTTGGCCGACGGCGACTGAGGCCCCGTTGCACAATCGGGCTCTTGGGGCGGGCTAATACGAGGACGACAAAGCCGAGCACGCCGTGCAAGGTCACCAGCCACGCGGTGGAGGAGCCTCCGAGCAAGAAGGACGCCCCGCCGGTGATCCATGCCAGCGACAGCGTGATTAGCAGGGCCAAGTTGGTCTTGCGACCTCGGGAGGCAGGACTCTCGGACCGTGTCAAGCCACGAGCCCTTCCACGTCCACGGCCCCTTGGCGCAGGATCGAGATCCCGTTTTCGGTTACCTCCACGACAGTAGAGGCGGGGGCATGGCAGGAACCGCCGTCGATCACCAACTGAACCGCGGGGAATGCTGCGGCGGCTTCCGCTGCGGTGTGGGGGGTGGGCTGACCACTCAGGTTGGCGCTAGTAGTAGCGATGGGACCGACTGCGGCAGCCAAGGCCCGCACCAGCGGATGGTCGGGACATCGCACGCCACAGCCGTCTTGGACGATGGTGAGCGCCCCCGGCCAGCACTCCTCCATGAGCCTCCGGGTGGCGGGAAGCGGGTCGAACATCTGCTCAGCATCGGTGGGGCGGGCCACCAGGATGGCCACTGCCTTGTCCAAGGGGCGCTGTTTGAGCTCGAACAGCAGGTCGGTGTTCTCGGGCAATGCGGCCAGCCCGTACACCGTGTCGGTGGGGATGATCACCGCCTGGCCCGCGCGCAGTTCAGCTGCGGCCGTCTCCACCAACCCGGTCACGGCCTCCGGCACTACGTCAGACGGCATTGCAGCACCCGGTCTCGACCAGCCAGGTCTGAGTGAACCGCCTCGACGGCTAACCCTCCGGCCAGGGCGATGGCCGCGGCTCTTTCCATTTGATCGGGTGACAATTCCAACATCACCGAGCCCCCAGGGTTCAGCCACTTTCCGGCATCGGCCAGTATCCGGCGGGCGCTGTCCAGCCCGTCGGGGCCGCCCCTCAGAGCGAGCGCGGGCTCCCAGTCGGCCACGTCGGAAGGAAGAGCCTCGTCGTCGCGCACATACGGCGGATTGCTCGCCAACACATCCACCTGCCCAAACAGGGATTCGGGCAGAGCCTCGTACCACGATCCCTGAAAGGCCGACACTCGCACCGCAGCCCGTCCCAGGCCGGCCAAGTTGGCCCGAGCGACGGCCAGCGCCTCAGCGGAGACGTCGGTCAGCACCACTTGGGCCGTTTCGCATTCGGCGGCCACCGCCAGCCCTAGTGCACCGCTACCCGTGCCCAGATCGACAACCAGACCGCCGGGCGGATCCCGGCGGGCCAACTCCGCGATGGCCAGTCCGGCCAGCGTCTCGGTCTCGGAACGGGGTATGAGCACCGCCGGGCTCACCATCAGATCCAATCCCCGGAACCCCCAGCGGCCCAGCACGTACTGCAACGGCTCTCCGGTCAGCCGACGAGCCAGCATGGAGTCGAGATAGGCCATCTGCCGCCGGGTGGCCGCCTTGGTCAAACCGACGTAGTACTCGCCGCCCTCATATCCGGACGCCTGCTCTACGAGGCGGCGGGCTTGCACCTCGGCATCGGCAATTCCTGCCTCAGCCAGCCGCCGGGCGGCATCAACGGCCACGTCGCCCCAGGCAACAGGCGTGACCGCCAAACTCACGCTCGGTCCAAGTTGTCCTGGCGCTCGGCCTCGGCCAGGGCGTCGACCACCTCGTCGAGGTCTCCGGCCAGGATGCGGTCGAGCTTGTACAAAGTCAGGCCGATGCGGTGGTCGGAGATCCGGTTCTCCTTGAAATTGTAGGTACGGATCTTCTCCGACCGGCCTCCGCCGCCCACCTGGCCCCGGCGTTTTTCGGACAACTCGTCTTGACGGCGCTGCTGCTCGGCTTGGAGCAGCCGGGCCCTCAGCACGGCCATCGCCTTGTTGCGGTTCTGGAGTTGGCTCTTCTCATCCTGCATCGACACCACCAGTCCGGTTGGCTTGTGGGTGATTCGGACGGCCGAGTCAGTGGTGTTCACCGACTGGCCGCCCGGCCCCGACGAGCGATAGACGTCGACTTGGAGATCCTTCTCGTCGATTTGAACCTCCACCTCCTCGGCCTCGGGCAGCACCGACACGGTGGCCGACGACGTGTGGACCCGGCCCTGCGACTCGGTAACCGGTACCCGCTGTACCC
>VYDF01000273.1 GCA_009843565.1 Acidimicrobiia bacterium
CCTCCCCATCCGCTGATGAGCGCTGCGGATGGCGATGACTCCCGCTTGTTTGAGCAGCTCTACCCGGCCCTCGTCGGCCCGGTCGATCGTGACGGCGCCGAGCGGCCCATTGTCATGGTGGACGCACGCGCCGCGGAGATTGACGGTGTTGCCGTTCAGCCTCAGGCCGTGGGTCGGGTCGAGTGCGAGCGTTCGGATGCCGAAGCAGACCGTGGCATCAGGGTCGGTTTCTTCGCCGGTCTCCAAGTAGAGGCGCGTGCGGCATTCGTAGAGATTGGGGGCATCGAGGTCCCAGCGTCGGGGGCCGGCGATCAGGATCCGCTGGCGGCACGTCCCCGTTTCTCCGGGCCGAAGCGAAATGGGCGCAGAACCCGTGGCAGCCACTTGCCCGTCGGGGCTGATGATTTCATGGCTCACTCGGGGGGTTTGCAGGCTGTGCGTCGCGTTCCGCACCTCAGTCTCCACGGTCGCTATCACCGTGTCCGCTTCGAACTCAGAGGTGGCCACTGACACGCCATCGAGTGAGATGTCGACAAGATCGGCCACGTGGAGCCATACGTGTCGATAGATCCCGGCGCCTGAGTACCAACGAGAGTCGTCGTGGGAGCGGGCTTCGACGCGGATGGTGTTCTCGTCGCCGTAGTTCAAGTAGGGGTCGAGCTCTGCGGTGAACTCGGAGTAGCCGTAGGGGCGGTTCGCCACGAAGTCCCCGTTTATGAACACCGAGGCGCTGCGGTAGACGCCCTCGAAGAACACCGTGACCCTCTTGTCTCTCCATTCCTCGGGCACCTCGAAGGTCTTCTCGTACTGCCATGAGCCGCCCGGAAAGTAGCCAGTCGACGGTGAACCGTCGGGGTCGCGCTCCAGGGAGATCACTGGATCGTGTGGCAGTCGTACTTCGGCCCCGTCTGGGCTCTTGCCCGCGAATGTCCATCGGGAGCTGGCCGTCCAGCCATGATTCCAAAGAGTCAACATCTCATTGCAGCCTTCCTGCTTCGAGTCATGTGCAAGGTGGTCGAAATGTGCGGGTGCGGATCGGGACCAACCGCAGGGGGGAATTGACCCTGGAGATTGGCTCCGCGCAAGCGGGGGCGTTCGGGCCGAGCGAGTGCTCTACCCATCGAACGGCACTCCGATTTGGCCTCGGCAACCCGGGCTGACTTCGAAGAGGGCTCCGGCGAGGGGCTGATCGGGCCGCTCCGCGCCGTCGAGCTCGACCGACGCGGAGGTCACGAAGAGCCGGTCGAGGTCCGGGCCGCCGAAGGCGCAACTCGTGGCCTTGGACACGGGCAGGGAGATTTGCCGCATCAGCTCGCCCTCGGGGTCGTACCGCTGGACGGCCCAGCCCTGCCACAACGCTACCCAAATGCAGCCTTCGGCGTCGACGGCCAGCCCGTCTGGGGCCCCGGTCTGATCGGCAAAATCGACGAGAGGCCTTCGGTTCTCGCATAGTCCTCGCTGCAGGTCGTAGTCGAACACGTCCAAGCGCAGAACCGGGGTGTCTATGTAGTACATCCGTGTCCCGTCAGGGCTCCAGCCGAGGCCGTTGGAGATGCCCACCCCGCCAACCACGGTGGCAACGCCGAGGTCATGGTCGACTCGGTACAGGGCCGAAGTTGCGCCGCCCGGTGTCATAGTGCCGGTGTAGAGGCGTCCTCGGGGGTCGCACTTTGCGTCGTTCATGCGAGACTGCGCATCGCCGGCCTCTATGGGCAGCCGGGATTCTTGGAGGCCGTCCGGGCTGTGAAGCCCGACGCCGTCGCTGTAGCCGGCCGCGAACCCGCCGCCGCGTCGCGGGATCACCGAGCTGACTTTCTCGCCGACGTCGATGACCTCGTCGGAACGGTCGCCTACATCGGTGCGATGGATCAGGTGGCCGTCGATGTCGACCCACCAGAGCCGTTCGCCGTCCCAGTGAGGACCCTCCCCTAGGACAGCGCCCGAATCGACAACGACTTCCCACTCCGAACTCATGCGGCTACCGCCTCCGAGCCAGGGGAAGTCGGGAAAAGCATGGGCCCTTCAGGCAGCGACTGCGGCAGCCGCCAGCTCCTTACCTGTTGGGCTGATTCGAATCTGGCGCAAATCCCTCTCCTTGGCCCCGTTGCCGATTGGCGACTCTAGTCGAGACTATCCGGGGCCTTCGCGGTGTCGTCAAATTATATTATAATATAGATCAGACCCGACATCGACCGAGACACGCTTGTCTCAGTGGGCACTCGAGGGTCAAGGCCGCAGCCAATCTTCGGCCTGGTATCGTCGTGCGGCGACTGCGCTGCGGGTCGGAGTGTGGGGAGGAGCGATTGTGCCGTCACCTGAAGCTGAGACGCCGGTCGAGTTGCGGAGCGATCAGTGGTATGGGGGCCGCAGCCGGAATGCCTACATTCACCGGGCGTGGATGCGTCGCGGCATTCCCGATGATGCACTGCGCGGGCGGCCGCAGATCGCCATAGCGAATACAGCTTCGGATCTCACTCCCTGCAATGTACACCTGGATGAGATTGCCGGTTCTGTGCGAGCCGGGGTCTTGGAATCCGGCGGTGTGCCCCTGAATCTTCCGGTGTTGTCGTTGGGCGAGACCCAGGTCAAGCCTACGGCGATGCTGTGGCGAAATCTGGCTGCGATGGCCGCCGAGGAGATGCTGCGTGCCAATCCGATCGACGGCGTGGTCCTCCTCGGCGGCTGCGATAAGACCATTCCGGCGCTGCTCATGGCCGCAGCTTCAGTGGACCTTCCGGCAATCCTCGTGCCTGGTGGTCCGATGCTGTCGGGCACGTTTCGCGGGCATCCGCTGGGCTGCGGCACCGACACCTGGCGCCTGGCCGAAGAGGTCCGCGCTGGCACTCTCAGCCAGGAGATGTTCGACGCGTCGGAGTCTTCCATGATCCGGAGCAAGGGACACTGCAACACCATGGGGACCGCGTCCACCATGGCGCTGGTCGCGGAGGCCCTCGGCATGACCATCCCGGGCGTCGCCGGCACGCCGGCGGCAGACAGCCGGCTGTTGGAGGCGGCACAGCGCAGCGGCCGTGTGGCGGTCGAGTTGGTCGACCAAGGTCGGCGGCCGAGCGGCATACTCACGGAGGGCGCCTTTCAGAACGCGCTCGTTGCCCTCGCCGCCATCGGCGGATCGACCAACGCGGTCATCCACCTTCTCGCCATTGCCGGCCGGGCAGGAGTCAGTCTGAGCCTCGACGACTTCGACCGCGTCGGCTCGAGCGTGCCGGTCCTGGTGGACCTGTTGCCGGCGGGCCGTTTCTTGATGGAGGACTTTCACCGGGCGGGCGGGCTCCTGCCGGTGTTGAAGGAGGTCGGCGGCGAGCTCCGCAGCGACACTCCCACCGTCACTGGCCGCCCGCTCGTCGACTATCTCGACGGCGCCCAGAGCTGGGACACAGAGGTCATCCGCCCACTGCAGAATCCCGTCGCCGCCGAGGGAGGGCTCGCTGTGCTCAGGGGCAACCTCGCGCCGGAGGGCGCGATTTGCAAACCGTCAGCCGCGTCCCCACACCTTCTGCAACACCAGGGTCGTGCCGTCGTGTTCGACAGCATCGAGGACTTTCATGCCCGCATCGACGACCCGGACCTCGACGTCGACGAGGGCTCTGTGCTCGTCCTTCGCGGCTGCGGCCCCAAGGGCTACCCCGGCATGCCGGAGGTGTCGAACATGCCCCTGCCGCAGAAGCTGCTGGAGCGCGGCGTGCGCGACATGGTGCGCGTCTGCGACGGCCGCATGAGCGGCACCGCCTACGGGACGGTCGTGCTGCACGTGTCGCCAGAGGCCGCCGACGGGGGACCCCTCGGGAAAGTGCGCGACGGCGACATCATCGCCTTGGACGTTCCGGCGAGATCACTGTGCCTTGAAGTGCCCGGCACAGAACTGGCTGACCGACGCCCGCCGCCCGCATTCACCGACGCCCTCGCGGCGCCAGCGCGAGGCTGGAGCCGCCTCTACATTGATTCTGTCCAGCAAGCCCATCTCGGAGCCGACCTCGACTTCCTCATCGGAGCAAGCGGTTCCGACGTGAGCCGCGACTCGCACTGACAACCAAGGAGAGGTACGGCATGGCGCGCAAAGCCCTCATCACCGGCGGCTCCAGCGGCATCGGCGCAGCGGCCGCGGCCAGGCTCAGAGAGGACGGGCTTGAGGTCATCACCCTTGATCTTTCGGGCTCTCCCGACGTCACTGCCGATGTCGTCGACCGCGAACAGCTCAGCCGGGTCGCCCGCAGGATCGGGCCGGTCGATGTGCTGGTGAACTCGGCGGGGATCGTCGGCCCCGGCAAACCCCTGCTCGACACCGCCCCTGAGGAGTGGCGCCGGGTCTTCGATGTCAACGTCGTCGACGTGGTCAACACCGTGGGTGTTTTCGCCCCCGGAATGTGCGAGGCCGGGTGGGGGCGGATCGTGAACCTCGCCAGCATGGCGGGCAAAGACGGGAACCCGAACCTGTCGATCTATTCGGCGTCGAAGGCAGCAGTGATCGCGCTGACGAAGTCGTTGGGCAAGGAACTCGCCACATCAGGCGTCATCGTCAACGCGATCGCGCCAGCGGTAATCGCCACCCCGATGAACGCAGACACCGACCCCGACGTGCTGGCGCACATAACCGGGCTCATCCCGATGCAGCGAGTCGGCCAGCCCGAGGAGGTGGCCGAGCTCATAGCGTTCTTGGCGTCGGACTCGGTGTCGTTTTCGACCGGAGCGGTCTATGACATAAGCGGCGGACGCGCAACCTATTGACTGCCCGGCGGTCTGCTAGGCGAACGTGATCGAGTGGCCGCAATCAACCGGAATGTCAGCGCCGGTTATCGCCGCTGAATCGTCCGACAGCAAGAAAGCGACAACCGCGGCGACGTCGTGGGGCTGAGCGATCCTTCCCAACGCATGGCGGGCCGCGACAGCTTCGATGTCGATACCCGTGGCGGCAGCCCCTTCAAGGGCCAGCCGGGTGGCGGTCCAGCCGGGCGAGACCGCGTTGACTCGTATGCCCATCGGCCCGTAGTCGAGCGCCAAGCTCCTGGTCAGGCCGAGCAGCCCCGCCTTGGCGGCCGCATAGGGGAACATTCCGGGCTGGGTGAGCCGGGCGTGGATTGAGGATATGTTCACAATCGAGCCGCTGTTGCGCTCGATCATCGACGGCAAGACCTCCCGGGCGCAGAGCCAGGCCCCTTCTAGATCGACGGCAAAGGTCGTATCCCATTCGGCGCGTGTCATCGTGGTCGCGGTCCCATAGGCGTTGACGCCCGCGTTGTTCACCAACCCGTCGAGTGGGCCCAAGGCGTCCGCTGCTCGCTCGAACGCGGACTTTACCGACGCCTCGTCGGTAACGTCGCATCTCACCGCAACAGCGGCTGAGCCGATCTGGGCTGCGGCTTCGGTCGCCGCATTCGAATCGATGTCTAGGATCGCAGTTCTGTAACCGTCGGCCACGCAACGCTGCGCGATGGCCCGCCCGATCCCGCGGCCCCCACCGGTGATCGCAACGGCACCCACGGCCATCAAGGCCTGTCAGTACTCGTCTTGGGCGCTGCTAGGGGCTCGAGTTGCTCTGTCATTCGCCGTGCACGTATTGAAAGGGGTCGCCGACAGGCAGCCACGTTCTCGCCTCGGGAGAGTACTCGTAGCGGCGCATCAGCGTGCCGACCGAGTGCTTGTCGGGCGAGAGGCTCGCGCCCATCAAGCCGGGGAGGTCGAATGTTCCCAGGCCCTCGGCCGCTGCCACGAACGTCTCAGGTGTGATGTTGCCGCCTGCCGCCTCCAAGATCTTAACTGTGAGAGCGAAGGCCGCGCAGTGGCCCGCAGCAGTGCCGACCACCTCGTCGTCGGTCAGATCAAGCGGTTCGTCGCCATGGAGCTCCTCGTAGACGGCGATGCACTGCTGCACGCCGGGATCGGCCAGCAGTTCCTCCGGGCTGGGATTGTGGATCGTCACCGCGAATGTGCGGGCCAGTACCTCGTCGCTGAGCGACAGGTCATCTGCAAGCGTCAGCCGGTCGGACGCCTGGCCGCTGGTTTGGGCAATGGGCACCTCCCATCCGATGCGTTGCACTGATCCGATGATGCCGTACGCGCCGGTGGCAACGTTGAGGATCAGATCCACTCCGTCTGCCTCCATTCGCCTGGCGACATTGTCGCCTGCCTGCTGGTCGGCCAGCGTGTCGTTGAGAAACGGGCCTGATGTGTAAACCCCCGTGACGCTTATTCCCGCATCTGTCAGCAGCGGCTCGACCGTGTCCGCGTACTCCTTTTCGGTAGGGGGCCCGTGGAAAATTCCCACGTTGAAGCCGTCGAGGTCTCCGGCCCGGATCATCTCGGTCACGGCAGCGACTCGAATATGGTTCTGGTTCATCTCTGTGGCGAAGAACAGGCCGTTGGACCGGGCTTGGCGCTCGGTGTTCTCCCCGAAGTGGCCCACATAAGGATGGCCGTGCAGTTCAGTGATGCATAGGGGGCCGTCTTCGAGGAACTGCCCTGTGACCACGAACACCTTCTTGTCCTCCATGAGCTCGGTGCATACCCGCTCGTTGTCGGCCTCCCCAAAGGGAAGGAACAAACTGAGGTGGACGACCACGTTGCGGCCGTTTATGCCGCCCCGCTGGTTCAAATCGTCGGCTAATGCCTGGTAGAAGCCCTCAAACGGGAATGGGCTGAGATCGATGCCAAACGACGCGAGTTGCTCTAGATCGATTACGGCCGCGCCAATGGCGATCTCGGTCTCAGTCACCCCCTGATAGCTGGCTGTTAGCACCACCGGCGTCGGGGCGGGCGTCGGGG
>VYDF01000209.1 GCA_009843565.1 Acidimicrobiia bacterium
CCCCCCCCCCCCGCCCCCCCCCCCGCCCCCCCCCCCGCCCCCACCCCGCCGCCCGCGCCGCCCCCCCCCGCCCCCCCGGTGGGCTACATCGGCAAGGTGCGCGACGATCAACTCGGCGAGGTGTTTGCCCACGACATACGGGCGCTGGGGGTGCGCTTCGAGGTGGCTCCAGCCACCGCGGGGCCGCCTACTGCTCGGTGCCTCATCATCGTGACCCCTGATGCGGCCCGGACCATGAACACCTACCTGGGGGCCAGCACCGAGTTGCACCCCGACGACATCGACCCCGATCTGGTGGGCGCAGCCCAAGTGCTGTATTGCGAGGGCTACATATGGGATGTGGCCATCACCAAAGAGGCCATCCGCAAGGCCATCTCAATCTGCTCGGCTGCGGGGGGAACCATCTCATTCACGTTGTCGGACAGCTTCTGTGTGGAGCGCCACCACCAGGAGTGGCTCGACTTGGTAGACGGTCCCATCGACCTGCTGTTCGGCAACGAGCACGAGATCTGCACGCTGTACGAGACGGGCGACGACTTCGAAGCCGCGATAGCCGCAGTGCAGGGGCGGTGCGCAGTGGCCGCCCTGACCCGGGGTGAGGGCGGCTCGGTATTGGTTACCCCTGAGGAGATCATCGAGGTGCCACCCGCAGCGCCGCCCAAGGTGGTGGACACCACTGGGGCTGGGGACCTGTATGCCTCGGGGTTCCTGTACGGCTGGACCCAGGGGAGAGACCTGGCCCAGTGCGGGTGGCTGGGTTCCCTGGCCGCCACCGAGACCATAAGCCAGTTCGGCGCCCGCCCCTCCGGATCGCTGGCCCATCTGGTGCAGTAGCAGTGCTGGAAGTGTCACCAGCGCCCCGTAGCATCGAGACATGAACCGACCAAACGATGATCTGCGAGGTTGGCGGCTGCCAGTGATTCGCTGGGTTGCGACATGAACCCCTTTGAACGGGCCGAGCAGGCCGGCGCCCAGCTCATTGAGCGGCTGGGGGGGTCGTTCGAGGCTGCGGTGGTGCTGGGCTCGGGCTGGGCCGAGGTTGCCCAAGGTCTGGGAACCGTTGATGCCGCGGTGGCTGCCGAATCCATCACCGGTTTCCATCCGCCGTCTGTGCCTGGCCATGGGGGCACGCTCAGCGCGGTGAATGTGGCCAACCGGCGGGTGCTGGTGATGGCGGGCCGGGTCCATCTCTATGAGGGCCATCCGCCATCCGAGGTGGTCCACGGAGTGCGGGCCGCGGTGGCGGCGGGGTGCTCCACGGTGGTTCTCACCAACGCGGCAGGTTGCATGAACCCGGCGTTCGGTGTGGGCCAACCGGTGCTGATCAGCGATCACATCAACCTCACCGGGCTGTCCCCGCTGTTCGGGCCGGCGCCGCCCGAGGGCTACGCCATCCGATTCACCGACCTGACCGACCTGTACTCGTCGCGCATCCGCGAGGCGGTGCGTCTCATGGACCCGTCGGTGGGCGAGGGGGTGTACGCCGGATTGGTGGGCCCGCACTTCGAGACCCCGGCGGAGATCACCATGCTGGCCCGCATGGGCGCCGACTTGGTTGGCATGTCCACCGTGTTGGAGGCCATTGCCGTGCGCCATCTGGGGGCCGAGGTGGCCGGCGTTTCGCTGGTCACCAACGCCGCGGCAGGAATGGGCGGTGCGCTCGACCACCAAGAAGTGCTCGATGCGGGCCAGGCCGCTCAGAGCCGGATTGCGGCGGTGCTGAGCACCGTGATCGAGGTGTTATGAACGCGGCGTTTACCCCTCGATTGGAGGCGCAGTGAGCACCAGCCCCCAGAAGCGGACCCTCAGCACGACGATGCGGGTCCCTGCTGATGCCGAGCGCCTTGTACCTACGCCTGAGGAGTGGCTAGCCGCTGATCCCGACCCGAACACGAGGGCCGAGTTAGAAGCACTGTTGGAAGCCGGCGATCAGAGGGGCATCGAAGATCGATTCGGCGACCGGCTCCGCTTCGGCACCGCCGGCATCAGGGGTCCGATGGGCGCGGGCCCCAACCGCATGAACCGGGTGGTGGTCCGCCAGTTTGCCGCCGCGCTGGCCCAGTGGCTCGGTGGTAGGGGCGGGGTAGTCATCGCCCACGACGCCCGCCAGAACTCTGACATATTCGCCGCCGATGTCGCCGAGGTCTTGGCCGGGGCCGGGTGCTGGCCCGTGACGCTGCCTCCAAACACCCCCACTCCCGTTCTGGCCTTCGCAGTCACAGAGCTCACGTGCGCGGCGGGGGTAATGGTCACCGCCAGTCACAATCCTGTCGGTGACAACGGTCTCAAGCTGTACCTGGCTGACGGTGCCCAGATCATTCCGCCCCACGATCAGGCCATCGAAGCGGCCATGGCCGCCCAGCAGCTGCCGTCTCGCGACTTGCCCGATCGAGGTCCCGACCCAGAGTGGCCCCAGAAGGTCACCGTTGAAGTGGATTACCTGGCGGCCATCTTGGCCAATGTGCCTCGCCTCTACTCCTTCCACCCGCTGGCCTACACCCCACTTCAGGGCGTGGGGCTGCGCTATGTGAACTTCGCGCTGACAGAGCTAGAAAATGGCGAGCCTTTCGTAGTGGAAGACGAGGCCGAGCCCGACCCCCTTTTCCGCAACGTCGTCTCGCCCAACCCCGAAAACCACGACACCCTGGCCAAGGTCATCCGCCGGGCCGAGCAAATCGACACCCCTCTGGCCATTGCCAATGACCCCGACGCCGACCGGATGGCCGCCGCGGTGTGGGCCTATGAGAACGAGTGGCGGGTATTGACCGGCGACGAGATCGGCGCTCTGCTGTGCGACTGGATTCTGGGACTGAGGGGCGGGTCAGGCGGCGACGAGCGTGTGGTGGCCAGCAGCATCGTCTCGGGCCGGCTGGTCGGTCGCATCGCCGAGGCCCGGGGCGCTACTCATGTGGAGACGCTGACCGGCTTCAAGTGGATTGCCCGCGCCGCCGACAATCTCGAGCCTCGCGACGACGGCCAGCCGTGGAGGTTCGTGTTCGGCTACGAAGAGGCATTGGGGTTCGCCTGCAACAACAGGGTGAGAGACAAAGACGGCGTCAGCGCAGCCGTCCACTTCACGATGATGTGCAGGTGGCTGGCCTATGAGGACGGTCGCACCCCAATCGAGCGGCTAGCCGAGTTGATGGAAGAGTTCGGCCTCCACCGCACCGATCAGGTCAGCATTGAATTGGACGGTCGTCCCGCCTCCGCTCTCATGAAAGCGATCCGAGCCGATCTTCCCCAGCGATTTGGCGACGTTGCGGTGGCCCAAGCAACCGACTACCTCGACGGAGTCGGCGGACTCTATCCCGCCGACGTGCTCCGGTTCGATCTGGCTGACGGCAATCGGGTATCTCTGCGCCCCAGCGGCACCGAGCCCCTCATCAAGGGCTACATCGAAGCAGTCGGCGAGATTGCTTTTCCCGACCCCCTCTTTACCTTGAGCGAGTCGGTTCGAGAGTTGATCTATGAGGCCAATTCGGCGATCTCGGATCGCTGAGCGGGCGACATTGCCCAGTCGGCCGCCGCCACATTGGAGGCTACCTGGGAGGGCTTGGTGGCACCGCAGATGACGGTGGCCACCGCCGGGTTGGACACCAGCCACCCGATGGCCAGCTCCAAGATGCTGTGGCCCGAGTCGGCGGCATAGTCGATGAGCCGGTCCACCGCGGCCAGCTTCTCCTCACTCAAGAACATGTCCCGCATCTCACCCTTCCACATTGACAGGCGGGTTCCCTCAGGGGGGCTCATCCCCGAGTACTTGCCGGTGAGCAAGCCAGACTCCAGGGGGAAGTAGGGAACTACCGTCATGCCAGTGCGCTCGCAGGCGTCAACCACTCCGCTGTCCTCCACTTCGCGGGTGAGCACCGAGTAGTAGTTCTGGACGCTGGCGTAGTTGCCCGCTTCGGCCTGTGCCGCAGCGAGCTCCGCCTCGTCGATCAGCTCGGCGCTGAAGTTGGAGCAGCCGATTTCCAAGACCTTGCCTTCGTCGACCAGCTCTTGCAGTGCTCCCAGAGTCTCGGCCTGAGGAGTGTCGGGGTCGGGCATGTGGAGCTGGTAGTGGTCGATTCGGTCGGTGTTCAGCCGGGTGAGGCTGGCTTCGACGGCTTGGCGAATCCAGGCCGGATCGCCCCCCTTCTGTCCCTCGGGAAGGGCACCGGGGTGGCCGAACTTGGTGGCCACGATCACCTGGTCGCGCCGGCTGCCCAGCGCGGCGCCGAGGAACTCTTCAGACTTGCCCCGGCCATACAGGTCAGCGGTGTCGAAGTAGTTGATCCCGGCGTCCATCGCGGCGTCGACCACCGTCTGGGTGGCATCGGCATCGATGGTCATGCCGAAGTTGTTGCACCCCAGCCCGATCACCGAGGCCGACAAGCTTCCTATGTTGCGCATCTCCATGCGCTGGGACACTACAACGGGAAGCGGTGGGCGGCCTGTTCGTAGACGTCGGGTGCGAGGTCTCCTTGGGGTTGCCCTGATCGCACGGCCGCCACCTCGTCGACAGCTACCGTGGCATTCCTCAAACAGCAAGCGACTCCCACGGTGGGGTAGTCGCCGGTAGCGATCACCACATGGCCATAGCGGTCGGTAACCCCGAATGAATCGGCAAATCCCGGCTCGAAGAGGGCTGGCGGCCGGGAGCTGTCAACCCACAGCAGGCCGATCTCCACCGCATCGAGTCGGTAGGCCGAAGGAGAGCCAACCGAAGCCAGATGGGCTCGGATGGCATCGGTCTCGCTCTGCGGTCCTTCGATGCGCACCATCCGACCGCCCTCAAAGGTCAAGGCCACCGACGACCGGGCGTACCAGCCCATCGGCAGCCAGATGTCTCCAGGCGAAATCACCACGGTTCCCTTGGCGGTTCCCTCGGCAGTGGACGATCCGATCATTCCCCGGGGCCATTGGGCAACCGTGCCGGGGACGGTGGCCAGGCCGTCGTGCATCCACCGGCGGGCGCCTCTGAGACCGATCCGCAGATTCGTTCCCTGGTCATCGCCCACATGCAGTTCCTGCCCGGCATCCAGGAGGTCCATGCCTCGCTTTACCCGGCGGCTCAATCCAACATGGGGCACGATTCCCCGCAGCTCACCGGTGCTTTGGGCGACCACCGATAACACCCGGGCATTCGAAGGGACCAAGGAGTCCACCTCATCCGAATAGCCATTGAGAAGATTGACGACGATGTCGGGCGTCGTCGGATCGGCGCTCAGTCCTTCATAAGGCAGTTCGTCGACAAAGACCGACGTGGGGAGGGTGCCGATCTCATCGAGCGCATGTACTGCGGCGTCGAGCAAGGCGGGATCAGTGGCATCATCAGACAGCACCATTGCCGGACGGCCCGGCGCGACCCGGCACAACTCCAGTTGGCGGGCCATGATGTCAACTGACCGGCGGTACACAGATTCTGACCTCATCTCCTCACCTATCTACAGCCAGCTAGGCAGACAGCGCAACCGGAGAGGAGGTGGACGTGATCGTCCCATTGCGCGAATTCAGCTGCTCACCTGGAAAAGTGTTTGCCAAGGCGTGTCTCGGGCCGCGGTTGCCGCAGGCTCTCAGGCGACTCTTGGCCTGTCAGCGGGTGTGGACGGACCCCGTTTTGCGCTGGGCTCGGGTTCCCCGCTGTTGGGGAATAGCTGATGGTTGAGATATTGGGCGGCGGGGGTGTGTTGGGCTTGCAGGCGTTGAATGTATCGGAGGGTGATGGCGTGGTTCTTCCAGCGGCCTGCGAGCATGATGCCGCCGATGTCGGTGCCTTTGGCTGCGAGGTCTTGGGCCATGCCGATTCGGGTGGAGTGGGTGGAGATGTGGGCGGGGCTTATGCCTGCTGCCAGGGCTGCGGCCTTGTAGCGGCGGCGGGCGGTGCTGGGCGAGAAGCCGAATATGCGGTCGCCGGGGTGGGCGTCTTCTGGCCTGATGCGGGCGAGGGCCCGCGCGGCGAACTCGGAGATGGGAACGGCTGCTCCTTTGGCGTGCTGGTCGGCTTTGGAGCGCGTGATCCATATGGTGGCCGGGCCGCCGTTCTCGGAGAATTCGACGTCGACCCATTTGAGGGCGAGCGTCTCGGAGCAGCGCAGCAGACCGTCGTGGGCGACGACGATCATGGCAATGTCGATATCGGCGCGCTTTTGGGCTTGTTCTGGGGTTTCGAGCCGTCCTCCGGGCTGGTTTCGCCTGGGCGCGGGGGCGGCGTCGATGATCCCTTCGATGTGCTCTGAGCGCAGCGGATCGGCCTGGCGTGCGGTGATACCCCGTCTGGCGGCGTGTCGGGCGAGTCCAGCCAACAGCATGCGCACCCACGAGTGGCGGGCCGGGTTGGGGCCGCGCCGGCTGCGGAGTTTGTAGGCGACGGCGGCGAGGTAGGTGCGCAGCGTGGAAATCTTCTTCCCCTTCATGTAGAGGGCGGCGAGCCATTGCCGGATGTGCTCGGAGGTGGCCGTGAATCTCCGTATGCCGTTGGCGGCCGCCCAGCGAACCCAGCTGTTCCAGCCTGTCTCATAGGTCCTGCGGGTGTTCTCGGACAGCGCCAGGGCGTCGGCTTCAGCTAGCAGCCCCTCTACACAGCAAGCAACCGCGCTGGCGCTGATGTCTGCGGCGCTGTGCGAGCACATGGAGTTCTGGGGGGGGGGGGGCGTAAACCCCCCGTTTTCCAACCCGACACCCAGGGAATTAAACGGGCCGGAAACACAAAAAAACCCCGAAAACCGG
>VYDF01000002.1 GCA_009843565.1 Acidimicrobiia bacterium
CTGCGGTGTGTGCTGCCTCCTCCGCCTCGGCGTCCGCCTGCGGAGCGGGCTCCTTCGCTTTGTCCTCAACTTTCGCGTCAGCCTCGGGAGCGGGCTTCTTCGCTTTGGCGTCAGCCTTGGCGGCATCGCGGGCCTTCTTGCGCTTATCCCGCAGGGCTTGTTCTACCGAGCTGATGCCATCTCGAATCATCTTCTCGGCCACGGACTTCTGCTCTTCGGGCAAACCGTCGATCAGCGCCTGGCGGTGAGCGCGGCCCGGACGCAGACGCTTGGCTTTGGGACGGTCGTCTTCGCCACGGGGCTCGCGGCGATCGCGATTCTGCCTCTCGCCCCGGCCTCGGCGATCCTGACGGCCCCGGCGGTCGCCCCGGCCTCCGTCTCGATCCCGACCCTTGCGGTTGGCCACCAGCTGGGTGGTTACCAGTGGCTGATCCCGGCCCGAGCCCAATATCTCCAGCGTCTCTGGCATGGGGCGCTTCGTCTTGGGCTCAAACGCTTCGATGATCTCGATGCCGTCCATGTGGAATTCGGCCTCCACAGTCAGCTCATCGCCCACACTGGCGGAAAAGGCGATCAGATCGCCCGCCATCTCGCCCTTCGGCTCTCGTGCGCCCGCGGCTCTCCATGTCCAAGACCCGTCGGGCCGCTGGCTGGTCAGCTCTATCTCAATCCTGCGGGACACCGGCGGTCACGCTACCGCATTGACGCTCGGTGGCTGAACTGCTGGCAGGCTTTCGGAGCTCAGGCACAGAACTGCTAATGGGCATTCTGCAATCCACTAGCAAGAGACCAAGACACGGGCCGCGGGCACGCTGAAGCCTTCGAGTTCCACCGCGGTCGTTGCCGAAGATGGAGATAATCCGGTGAACACCGTGGGGCTCCAAGGAATCCGGGCCTCAACTCGAAGGACGGGACCGCCTGAAGACTGGCTGACGCAGCCAGATAGGACAGTCCCGTCGACGCGGGTGGTGTTCACGGCAGTGGAGTCGCACCCTGCGCTGCCGCAGCTGTCGACGAACCCAGCCGCAGCTCGTTCGGCTCGGTCGGCGGCCAGGTTGCGATTGGCTATCAGCTCGGCATGGTCGGCCAATGAGCCACTGGCCACTGCCACGGCCATGCCCAGGGTCAACAGCACGATCGATGTGTACACAGCGCTACCTGACGGGCTCCACGCTGGCGGCAACGATCCGATTGGTCTTGAACAGCCGACCCAACTCAACCGGGCAGCTGACTGCCGCCGCCACCGATGGCGGACTATCGGGGTCGCTGGAAGGCCGGGGTTGAGAGATCAAGCTGACGTCGAACGCCGCGTTGGTTTGGTTGCACACCCCTGCGGTGGCGGCCAGACCAGACTGCTCCACGGTGGCGACCGCCTCGTCCCACCGGGCCCGGTCCGAGGGCTCGGTGGCAGCGGTGGGGGAGTGGGCCAGAGTGTCGGCGGCGTGGGCCGCGGCGGCATCGGCAAGGGTCGACGTTCGGTAGCGAGCTGTTCCCAGCGTTCCCGCGGCGTCAAGCACCACCACGCCCAGCACCAGCGACGGCAGTATCAGCAGAAAGGCGATGGCGTCACTCATGGCCCTCTCCTCATGGCACTGCCATCAGCACGACCCGGGAACCTTGAGAGCCGCGGCCTGTGTTGCCGAGCGACAGGCGGTGGCAGTGGTGTGCAGCGCCGACACCCGGGTGTTCAGCGGAGCGGCGGTGACCGCGGTGATCAGGTTGCAGGCGTCGGCCCGCACCTCCACTGCCACCGGCTGCACCGCCAAGTGCTCGATCTGGCCCAGGGTTGCCTGGGCGGCGGCGCCGACGGCTTCGGGCGGGGGAGTGGGCTGGCACTGCCATCCGGCGGCCACTGCCGCCTGAGCAGCCGCGGCGGCGGCCGACTGGGCCGCGGCATCGGCTGAGAGCCGGGTCACGTGGCGCACATACAGACCGGTAATCACAGCCAGCAGAAACATCAACAGCACCGAGGTGCGGAGGACGACTAAGGAAGAGGCCACAACTGCTTAGGCGCAAGGAGGGGTGTTGCCATCTGTCCAGTTTCCACCTACCGCATCACACAGAGTCTCTGTTGAAATCCTGTCTAAGTCGATGTTGTCCCCTGTTTTGGGGGCATTGTCGCTGAGCTGGGCGTAGACGATGATGGCCACAATGGCGGCGGCGGCAATGGCCACCACGATCAAGATCATCTGGACAATGGCTGATTGCATGGGTGATTACTCCTTTGTTGCAAGGCAACCGGCGCGCGTCAGAGCACGAAGATCACGGCGGCCATGACGGTGAGACCAGCGACGGCGGCCACCAGGGTGACCGTGGTTCCAATGGCCCGGCTGAGCTGGTCGACCGCCAGGCGCCGCTCGGACTCGAGAGTCCGAACCGATCGGGACAGGGACTTGTCCAACAGGTCTGACGACGCTGCCCCGGCCCGCTCGGCGGCCACCACCGAGGCCAGCAGCGGCTCAGCGGGGGAGCCGGCGATGGCTGCGGTGACCGCGGGCAACGGATCCCGTCCGGCCTCCAAAGCAGCCCCAATGGCCCCTTGGGCCACGGTGAATGCCCGACCCGATACCGTCAGGGCGGCGTTGACCGCGGCGGCGTTGATGGGTTGTCCTGCCGAGGTCAACAGCCGCAGCTTGCGCATCCACTCGAGGATCTTCTGGTCTCGCTCCCGGCGGTAGGCCGCGGCGGCAAGCGATCGGATGGCCGCCGGCACCAGGCGGGGCAGCCATGTTCCAGATACCACGGCCAGGGTCAAACCAGCGGACCAGCCGGCAATCGAGAGACCAACGAGCCCGCCAACCCCAGCACCGGCAGCAGCCAAGGTCCAGCTGGCCATCGAGACATGACTGGGTGGCCAGCCAATGGCCGCGGCCTGAATCGCGGTCCGACTGGCGGTGTTGGGCGGGGTCAACAGCAACACCATCGCCGCGGCCACCCCCGAGACACCGGCGAGATAGATCATCGGCCCGCCCGCCAAGCTGGGGCCAGCACCCGGGCGCAGAGCGCGGCAGTCAGCAGCGCCAAGAGCAGCAGAAACTGCTGTCCCACTGGTGAGGTAAGCCAGCGGCCCACATCCTGGGCCGCGAAACCGCTGATGGCCACCATGCCGACGGCCATCACCACGGTGACTGCTATTTGAGGCATGAGGGCAGCCACATAGCGGTGGAAGTGGCGAGCAGTTTCGGCCGCCTCCACGGCCTCGTCAGCCAGGACGCCGGCCAAACCCACCCATTGCGAGCCACCCCGAAATGCCTCAGCCAACACGGTGGCCAGCATCTCGGCGATTGGGCGTTGGATGGTGGTGGAAAATCGATTGGCCGCTTCCACCAGGCCACCGGTCTCGCATTCTGCGGCCATCAACTGAGCGGCGGCACCGATTCGGCCGGGAACCAGCGGTGCCGCTTGGCGGACGGCTTCCACCACGGTGGGGGCCACCAGAGCCTGGTTGGCCAGTCTGTTGGTGAGCTGGGCCAGTTCGTCGGCCTCCCGCAGGCTGCGACGCGACCTGATCTGAACTGCGACGGCCCAGATGCCCACACCGGCCAGCACCATGACAGCCACCCCGGTCGTTGCCCCCACCAGCACCAGACCTGCGATGAATCCGAAGGCGACCAGTGCGGCGGACAGCAGAGGCCCGGCTCGAAGCGAGCGCCGCCGGGCCAGAAGCAGGCTCCCCGTGAGGAGCGCCGAGGGAGTTCCGGCCGATGTCGGCCACCAAGCCACCATCATCAATGCAAGCCCTGCGGCCAACGCCAACGCTGCTTGCGCAGTCACTGGTTTTTCACCGAGGAAGCCGTCGCCCGGGAAGACTCAGCCGTCCTGTTGTCTGTTCCCGGTGACTGGTCGTGAGCCGGTCGCAGGTCTATCCCCACCGACTGGTAGAGACGCTCGACTTGGCCGTGGGGCCAGCCCACCGGGGCAGACCACCGCTGGCCGGGGCGAAGCGCCCACAGACATCGGGTTTCGATGACGTCTTGGCGGTCGTCGTAGCTGACGATCTGGGTGACATCGGATATGACCCGCTCTCCGAGATCGTTGCGGCCCATCCACACCAGCAGATGGACGGCGATGGCAATCTGCTGGCGGGCGAATCGAGCGTCTGCCCCCTCGCTGCACGCATACGACAGCAGCTTGGCCAGCACCCCTGGACCCGGCTGGCTGTGCAGTGTGACCAGGCAGCCATTGAGCCCGCTGCTCATGGCGTCGAGCAGCGCCAGGGTGCCCTCGCCCCTCGTCTCGCCGATCACCAGCTTGGACGAGTTGGCCCGCTTGGCGTCGCGTATGTGGTCGCTCATCGTGAGCTTTCCCACACCGTCGTTGTTGGCATCCCGGGTGAGGCGCTCGAAGCTGTTGGGGTGGATGCCGTATTGGGCCAGGCGGAGCTCAGGGGTGTCCTCAATGGTGTCGATTCGCTCCGAGCCGTCGACGGTGGCCAGAAGGGCCTGGCACAGCGTGGTCTTGCCGCCACCCATGGCCGCGGCCACCACGATGTTGGCCCGCACTGGCCCGGATACCGCTCCCACCAAGATCTTCTGGAGCGGGGTTGCAGCCACATTGAGATCGTCCAACGTGGCCTTGCCGGCCATATTCGATCGGAGCACCATGGTTGGGGGGTGGCACATAAACGCTTCGGCGTGCAGCCGCCAGCGGTCGCCGAGCCGGATGTCCAAACGGCTGTCGAGCATGTCGAAGCGCTGGGGCTGCCCTCCAGAGAAGCTGGCCAGATGTCGGGCCGTTTCGATCAGCTCGTCATTGGAGGCAAACGGCGAGTTGCGGCGCTCGCGCTGCCCCTCAGAGCGATGGACGATCATGCACTCTCCGCCCCTGATCTGGAACTCCTCGACTCCGGTTTCTTCCAGAAGATCGGCCAGCCGGGTCTGGGCGGCTTGCGAAGCCGACCACAGATGGGTCTCACGGTCGAGTGGGTCGAGCCGACGGGGGGCGACGGCGGTCCATGCCAGCCTGCGTCCGAGACGCTGCAATCGGCGGCGGTGGCTGCCGCCCGGCTCTGTGGGAACCCAGAGGGTGAAGACCCTTTGGCGGCGGGACCGGCCCGAATCAGGCTGGTCATCTGACACCACCACCGACACGATCGGCGTGGCCCGGCGACTGCCGGAGTCCAGCTTGAGCTGGGAGCGCACATCGGTGCTGTCGGAAGTAGTGATCCAAAGGACCGCAGCGGCGGAGGCGACCGCCGATTCCAAGCGGACATCCGGTTCATCGTCGCCCAAGGCCAGCACCGTGGGATGTCCGGCCGCTGACGCCTTGTCAACCTCCGCAGGGGAAGTGGCCAAGACCACACCAGGAGCAGTACTGGCAATGCCCTCCAAAACGCCGTCCATGATCCGCTCCACGGCATCGACATCAAGCCATCGGTCTCTGACGGTCAGCAACATCAGCGTTCAACCCCGTCATTGGTTCCTGCGGTGGATGCGGCGACCACTTCGCCGTCTTGGCACAGGGGCCAGCCACCGGGAGGCGACTCCCAAATCCACCACTGCTCGTCGGCGAGGGTGCCGGCCAGTTCAGGGGAGGCTTCCAAGGTGACGAGGGTGCCGGCGCCTTCTTGGGCTATCGCCACCAAGGGCACCATTGCGACCGCGCAGCCTCCGGGCGAGAGAGAGAACACTGCCCGGTCTCCAGCAGCCGGACCGGGATCGGGCCACAAGTCGGCATTCACCATGAACCGCATCAGCGATGTCGTGCGGGCGTCGTCGCCGCTTTGAGGGGAACGCAGCATCTGCGGAGAGATGAGCGTCCCCTCAGGAACATCCACGGAGACCAGAGTGCCCTCTAGCTCCAACGGCCCAACGAACAGCGCCGCCAGGTCGGCGGGAACGCTGATGATGGCGTGATCGCCGGGAGGATGTCCCTCGGGCCAACGCTGGGCCGCCGCTACCGCCGACACCTCCGCGACGTCCCCACCGCCTCGAGACAGGGCCGCGATCGACGCGACGGTTGCCACCAAGACCACCGCGGTGGCCAGCAGGCGCCAGCGGAAGCTCACTGGCCACGCGGTGGGCGACCACTGTTCTTTGCCGGGGCGCGCTACCACAGAGTCACCTGTTGGCCCAGGTACTCGGTCGGCTCGCGGAACCAGGACAGATCATCGGCCAAGACCAGGGTGCGGTGATGGCCCTGCTCAGAGATGTAGCGAACTTGCAGGTGCCACACCCAGAAGCCTCGGCGGGGGATCGACCACCGGCAGTGGCCGTGGGCTGCATCCCAATCTGGTGCCAGCGACAACACGCCGCTTTCTGGCACCGTCCACGGGGGCAATTCGCCTGGTGGGCACCAAACGACGGGGGGATCGTTGCGGGAGAAAGCAGCGCGGAACCACTGCTTGCGCTGCGGACTCAGTTGATCCCACAGTGCGGCTGCCTTTTTGGCTGCGTCCGCCGCAGCCACGCGGCCCGGCGACTTCAGCTTGGCCAGGTCGGCAGGCTCGTGGGGAAGCAACTCTCGAAGCGACAACCCGACGCCGGTGGCCGTCCACAGGCAGCCGTTCACGGGTGCGTCTAGCACGTTTAGCGTTGCCCCTGGTTGTAGGGCTGTCCAATGCAGTGCCACGTGGCCCGAGCTCGAAGCCGCGGTTAGAAACACCCGTCCGCCCGGGACCTCCGGATGGTGGTATCCGGTGAAGCCAACTTGGTAGGGAACGATCGACTCC
>VYDF01000062.1:0-6336 GCA_009843565.1 Acidimicrobiia bacterium
GCGCACCGGCCGACTTCCGCGAGCAGTTCCACGCAGTCTGGGGCGTCGGCGACGCCCCAGCACCCATGGGACCGGCTGAGGCGGCAGCGGCGCGTATTGCGCCGTTGTTCGAGGTTCCGTCCACGATCGGTCCGACGGAGCCGTTGGCTTCGTTGCCGACGGGTGCGAGGCTTGGCTATGTCGGCATAGGCACCGCCAACGAGGACGCTACGGGTATCGAGTTCCTCGCCGCGGCGGATTTGTTGGGCTTTGACGTGACTGTGTTCGCTGCGGGGTTCGATGCTGCTTCGCAGATCGGCATTCTCGAAGAGATGGCGACACAGAACTTCGATGTAGTGGTGATGCAGTCGTACACAGAGGCTGCGGCGACAAGCCCACAGATGAAGGCGGTGAAGGACTCGGGCGCGATCGTCGTGTCGTACGGGACGGCGCTTCCGGGTCGGCAGAACGAGCTCATGGATCATCAGTTCTTGGCTCAAGAGGACTCCCAACAGTGGGGAACCCTCATCGCCGACTGGGTCGTGGCTGACAGTGGGGGCAATGCGAAGGTGCTGGCGACGTACGCGGCAGACTTCGCGGCAGGCAATGCTCAGCACGAGGGCTTCGTGGGCCACCTCGAGGCGACCTGTCCTGGCTGTGAGGTCGTGGGCATGGACTTCAACCTCGCAGAGCTCGGTACCGAGTTGCCCGGTCGTATCGTGTCGGCGATGCAGGCCGATTCCGAAATCGACTATGTCTTGGCTGGGTTTGGTGCAGTGTTCATCGGTGTGCCAGAGGCGCTGGATGAGGCTGGCCTGTTGGATCAGGCGAAGGGCATCGGTTGGTATGGCACGGCGTTCAACCAGCAGTTGATTGTTGACGGTCGGTTCCAGGTGGTATCGCAGAATGTTGGCAACCCCTACCGCGGCTACCTGCTTGCCGATGCGGCGGCTCGACTGCTGGCCGGCCAGGAAATCGAAGACTGGTCTGACCTGTTCTATGAGCCGCTTCAGTTCAGCACCGCCGACAACATCGACGATCCCACAGTCGACTGCCTCTGCGCGCCTCCCGACTTCCGCGAACAGTTCCACGCACTCTGGGGTGTTGGCTGATAGCCGCTTGAATTCCCCTCCGGATCCGGGGCACCCGCTCTTGCGGGTGCCCCACATCCGGCTATTGCAAGCTGAAGGAGGCAGAGGGCACGATTTCAAGCCCTCGGCTCTCTTGGCCGATAGATGACTCGTAGCCTTGACGGCCGAGGCGCAATTGTCAGCGGTCGCGCAAGCGAGCGGTTGCCTCGGGGTCGACTCGCAGTCCCTCGGGGTCATGGTGGGGGTCGCCCTCGATAACAACGCCATAGTCGAGCGCCGCACCTTCCAGCGAGACGTACTCATTTCGGACATCGGCAAGCACAGCGTCGACAGGCCGACGGAAAGGATCGCCCCAGCCTCCGCCGCCTCCGCAGTACGAGCGCAGGATGGTCCCTCGCTCGCCCGCGACGGGGTGCAGCGCCAGGTGATAAGTGCCATTCACAGCATCGAGCTCATTGGTCTCGGGGTCAAAGGTGCCGTACATGGGCACGGCCTCGGCGTAGGCGGATGAGGGCAGCGTGTTTGGCAGGAATACGCCGTCGGCTACCTCGGCGGTAGATGCCGGCGGGAGCAGCCAAGCACCAGCAGGGGCGCCGGGGCTGCCGCCACTCACACCCCCGCCGTCGCTGCGGTCGGACATGAAGGCGAATGCCCTGTGGTTGCCGGCCTCGAGCCACAACGTGTCGACGACGCTTCCGGCGCCGCCGCGGTGCTGACCCGGTCCCCCCGAATCAGCGCGGTAGTCGCGATTCAGCACGACGTACGGCTGGTCCGCCTCGGAGGGCTCATCGCCGCTCCACACCAGATTGAGGTACAAGCTCAATTGGCCTGAGTCTGCGTCGCCGCTCTGGGTTGCCCCCCAGGGGAGAGAGTGCAAGACCCCACCAGCGGGCACGAACCATGGTTCGCCACCCTCGGTCAGACCCTCACCCACGTGAAGGATGCTGTCGCCTGAGTCGAGCGCGACAGCATCCTCTCCGAGCACCGGGTTCAGGGCCCGCATAATCGCGGTGATCATGCAGTGCATCGGCACCCAGTACAGGTTTGAGCACAGCGGCGGCGAGGGGTTCATGAAGGTATCGGGCGGCACCAGGACATCGATCGAGCGCGAAGCGCCCGATGTGTACGGGGTCTTCGGATCCACAAGCCACTTCGTCGCAATGACTACCGCCGACTTGGCTTCGGCCCACATACAGTTCAGCGAAGAGGGTGTCGCCGCGGAGCTGCCGCTGAAGTCGAACTCGATATTCGGGCCGCGCTTGCGGATCAGCACCTTCGCATGGAGAGCTGTCTCGGCAGCACCAAGTCCATTGCTGTCGAGCTTGGCCTCTCCGCGATAGTCGCCATCGGGCAGTTCCGCGATTGCCTGCTGCATGGTCTCGGCCGACGCGTCACAGGCATACCGCATAGCGCCGACGAAAGCATCCTGGCCATATCGTACGTAGGTCTCGGACAACTGGTCGTCGGCGGCCTTGAGGCACGCATTGATTGTTTCTATGTCGGGGAGCACCATCGGCGCGAACCGGGTGTTGTCCCGGATCATCTTGAACATCGGTCGGACCGGTTCGCCAGCGTGATAGATGAGCTCGGGAGCGACCACGAGCCCGTCCTCATACAGCGACCCCTTGTCAAGCGTGAACCCGCCCATCACCTTGCCGCCCCAATCGAGCATGTGGGCCCGGATGGTGAGCGCGCCAATGAACTCGCCGTCCACAAAGGCAGGCCTGATGAAGCACACATCGTTCACGTGCGTGCCGGCCCGGTAGGGATCGTTCACAATTATCACATCGCCATCGACGAGCTGGTCGATCCCGTACTCTTCGAGTGCGCCACGCGCCCCCTCTGGTATCGAGCCAAAAAAGAGCGGGAGGGATTGGGCGACAGCGGGCATGGCGTGGCGAATGGAGGGCGGGCCGGTGAGAGCGGCCGACAGGTCTGTGTAGTCCCGCAGAATCGGCGAAAATGCCTGGCTGATGAGCTGGCCGCACATGTTGTCGACGATGTAGCGGAATCGGTTCGCAAGCACAGAAGCCGTGAAGCGATCACAGGAGTACAGGTCGCCGAACTGCTGGTCGGAGAGGTCCTTGAGCAATGCAACAGGAATTTCGCTCGTTTCAGGTGGATAGAGGCTGAGTGTCATGATTGGTCTCCAGATGTCGAGATGATCAGCTCGCCATATTCACCGACCTTGACCTCGGTTCCAGTCGGGGCGAATGTGGTCGAAAGTTCCTCCCGCACGATCGCTGGGCCCACAATACGTTGACCAGCATGGAGCGATGTGCGGTAGTAGACAGCAGCCGGCCCTGGCTCGGTGTCGAGATGCCGTAAATTGGTGGCCGCGTCCGGGGTTGGATCGAGATCGCTTGTCGGTAGCGGTGGGTGGGTCACTTTGTCCGTCGGGACGTGCATCTCGACGCGGTACGTAACCCCCTGGACCGGGATGTAGGGGAACGTGTTTCCGTTTCGTTCGCCGTAGACGCGGTGGAAGTCCTCGATCATCTTGGCCAGCGCGTCAGCATCGATGGGGGCATTGGGTACCGGTACGAATGGAGTCTCGAAGCTCTGCCCGAAGAGGCGTCCGTCGAAGCTGCGGTGGACCGTGGCTCCCTCTGCCCCGCGGCCGAGCTGCGCGCGCAGGCCGTCTTCCATCGAGCTGAAGAGAAGGTCAAGCGGCTCAGCAGCCTGATCGTCGAGCAACCGGTATGAGGTTCGGTGATCGGAGTACACCTGGTCTGTGCTCAGCAGACCCAGCGCACTGAACAATCCTGGGTGTGGCGGCACAATCACGCGACGGATCGGGAGCACTTGGAGCAGCGAGGGCAGCATCATGCCCCCCGCGGCGCCGAATGCCATAAGCGAGAACTCGCGGATGTCCAGCCCGTGACGAACGCAGATGTTGACCATGCCTTCTGCGACGTTGTTGATGCCCATCCGCCATGCGTAGTCGATCCTCTGCGATAGCGGCAGCGGCGACTGGAGGTCGTCGAATGCCTTCTCAGCCAGGTCTGCACGCAGCGGAAACTTGCCTCCGAGGAAGCTGTCGGGATCAAGGATGCCGATCAGGACGGCGGCGTCGGTGATCGTGGGACGGTCTCCTTGCTGGCCGTAGCACGCTGGTCCTGGGTGGGCGCCGGCGGATTCAGGGCCGACGCGGATTTCGCCGGTGGGGTTGACCCACACGATGGAACCTCCACCTGCTCCCAGGGTGACGACGTCGGTCGACAATGCGTTGACGTGAAGGTCGTGCTCGAGTTCGAATGTTGAGTTGAGCCAGGGCTCGCCGTCTCGTACAAGGCTGATGTCACACGATGTGCCGCCCACGTCGGCGCACAGCAGTTGGCTGTCACCGATCTGAGCTCCGAAGTGGGCGCTCGCCGCGGTGCCAGCTGCCGGGCCACCGACGACCAATCGGTACGGTCGTTCCATCGCGTAGTCGGCAGGCAAGAGCCGTGCCGCACAGTCCGAGTAGTTGAAGACCCCGTCGAAGCCGAGCTTCTCGAGCCCGGTGCTGAGCCGATCGGTGTAGTCGCTGTACTTCGCCTTCATCACGACGTCGACAAGGGTAGTCATCGCCCGCTGATACTCCTTGGTGAGTGGTGAGACCTCGCTCGAGATCGAGCACGGGATGTCACCGAGCACTTCGGCCACGAGCTCCTGCAATCGTTGTTCGTGGGTTGGATCCACGTAGGAGTTGAGCAGGCAGATGGCCACGGCCTCGACTCCGCACCGGCGCAAGACATCGAGTTCTGAGCGGGCCTGCGATTCATCGAGCGGCAACAGCACCTGTCCCGCTCCAGTGATCCGCTCGTTGATTCCCCGCCGCAGATAGCGCTCAACGAGAGGACGCCCGGTGTCGCCGAATTCACGACGCCAATGTGGGTCTGTCAGTGCCGACCAAGGCCGCCCGAGGCGGCCCCGGTCGAGCATGTCACGGTGGCCAGTGGTGGTGAGGAACGCGACTTTGGGGGTGTCTCGCGTGATCACGGCATTCAACCCCGCGGTGCTCGCCAGATTGAATACCCCCGCATCGTCGGCGCCGACCTCGGCGACACCCTGTAGCACCGATGTGTCACTTGATGAAGCGTCGGTCGGGACCTTTGAGACGAGGATCTTGCCGTCCTCGATCTTCACGATGTCGGTGAACGTTCCGCCCACATCAACACCGATCATTTGGCTTTCTGCCGGCGGAGCAAACGGCTCTGTGCTCACAGCGTCTCCCTCTCTCTCGTAACGTAACCGAGCTCGTTCCATGGTGCGCGGTCTATCGAGGCAAGGCACTCTTGGCACTTCGTCACCATGTACCAGCCGCCCTCGGACAAGACCGGATATCTCTCTAGGGCAGATGCCCCGCAGTAAGGGCAAGAGCCATCGATGTCGATACGTTCGACCGTTGGCCCTCCGCTTGATGAATTTCCCATCATGCTCCTCTCACACCATTTCCAAGCCGCCGTTTGGCGACAGCACGTGGCCGGTAACGAACTTGCTCTCGTCGCTCGCCAGATAGACAGCCGCATGAGCTATGTCATCCGGTTCCCCGACCTTCCGCATCGGCGTCTGAAGGCTCAGGGCTTCATGCACCGCTGGGTCCGTTTCGGCTCCCGGGACGGGGATCACTCCTGGGCAGATCGCGTTGGCGCGGATTCCGAGTGGCCCTCCGTTGAGCGCGAGGCACCGGACCAGCCCGAGGATGCCTCCCTTGGCCGCGGCGTAGTGGGCGGGTCCGTACCCGCCGAGTGCTGAGATGCTCGAGATGCCCACCAGCACGGAGGACAGTTCTTGGGGCAGTCGCCGCCGAAGCATGGCGCGGGTGCAGGTGAAGGCGCCGGTGAGGTGGACGTCGATCATGCGCTGCCATGCTTCGTCGGTCATGTCCAACATCTCCAGGATGGGGTTAGCGGCAACCTGTCCTGGCGTCGCGCCATCGCCGTCCACCCGTCTCACCCCGGCGTTGGCCACCACCACGTTGATGTCTCCGAACTGTTCGGCGACCGCGTCGAACATCTCCTCGATTGCCGATGAGTCGGCCACATCGCAGCCCCAGGCGATGGCCCGGCCGCCTGCGGCGCGAATGGCCTCTGCCACCTCCTCGGCAGCATCGAGCCGGAGGTCTTGTACCACAACACTCGCGCCTTCACGTCCGAAGTGCCGGCCCATGGCCGAGCCCAACCCGCCACCACCCCCGGTTATGAGTGCGACCTTCTCCCGCAGTCTCATTGGGGTAAATTTACTGACGTGTAGGTGAATGCGTCAATCCCTTGTTGAGAGG
>VYDF01000062.1:6346-6637 GCA_009843565.1 Acidimicrobiia bacterium
GCTCGGCATAGATCATCGGCCTGGCTCCTGGTTCGACTAGCTGAGATGCGCCATTTGACTGGGTTTCCAAGAGCAGTTACTTTGGTGTAAGTAATTGATAGCAGACCGTGCGCGAGGTCGTCCTGGCCTCGCGGAGGTATGTACAGGCCTTACCCGGTCAATGAGTCAAGCCATCCCATAGGGGGGAACAATGCAAATTGGAGAAGGACGTCGACTTTGGGTCGTGTTGCTAGCAGTCCTTGGGGTGTTCGCCTTGGTCGTTGCTGCGTGCGGAAATGATGACGATGCGCC
>VYDF01000012.1 GCA_009843565.1 Acidimicrobiia bacterium
CACGAACTGGGGACAGCCACCGTGGTCCACGACGGATGGGCACCGGCGGGAAGCAGCGATCCGGTGGTGGTCGGAAGCAGAACCGCTACCTACAAGGTGGAGGGCCGCTCGCTGGTCGTGTCCGAACAACTTCAATTTGAAGATCCCGACGCCCTGCCCGGTCCCCTCACCCTGTCGGTTGCTGAGCCCGCCACTCGGCCGATTGACGTGGAGATCGATGCCGGACGGGTGCAGGCCATCGACACTGCCGGGGTCGCCGAGTGGCGCAGCTTCTGGGGCGAGCTGCCCCGGGTGTACCAGGCCGAGATTGAACCAGCCGCGTCGGTGGACTTCACTTGGAAGGTAACCCCCCGGCTGCGGGTGGCCAGCACCATCCACGGCCACCCCTACGACCGCTCGCTGTACGACCCCCTGGCCGACCGAGTGGTGGCATCCGGCGCGGGCATTCCCGACGACAAGCTGATCAGAAGGCTGCGGGACATCGACGTGCTGCACATGGCCTGGCCCGAGTGGTGGAGCGGTGTCGACCCCGAGCGCACCGCCGAAGTGCTGGAGCAGGTCAAGGCCACCGGCACCGCCGTCGTGTGGACCCAGCACAACCTGCTCCCCCACTTCTTCAAGACTGACGAGGCCGCGGCCAGCTACCAACTGTGGGCCGATGCGGCCGACGCGGTCATCCATCACAGCGAAGTGGGTCGGGACGTGGCCCTGGGCACCTACCGCTACGGCGCTCACACCGAGCACCATGTCATCCCCCACGGCCACTGGGGCCGCGAGTACGAAACGGTGGCCAACACCACTCGGCAAGACGTAGAGCTGTCCGAGGGATGGGCGCCGTGCGGACTCCGGGTGGCGGTGATCGGCACCCCCCGGGTGGAGAAAGACCTGCAACTGGTGGTGGACGCGGTGGCTGCCTGTGGTCGGGACGATATCCAGTTGATCATCCGGGTTGACCTGTCGGTGGCCGTGCCCGACGATCCCCGCATCATCGCTGAGCACGGCCATCTCGACTTCAATCAGTATCTGCGTCGCATGAAGGCCTTTGATGCGGTAATCCTCCCGTTCGCCCCCTCCGGGATGCTCACCACCGGCACCGCGTTCGACTGTTTGGGCGCAGGAGTGCCTGCCATCACCAGCGACTGGGATTTCTTCGACGAGACCTTTGCCGGCGCTGATATCCGCTATGGCTCAACCGTAGAAGACCTCACCCGGTGCCTCGACGAGCTCAATCCCGAGAAACTGAACCGCTCCCGCCAAGCTCTGATTGATCGCCACCCAGCATTCGACTGGGAGCCCATTGCCGACCAAACCCTGGACGTTCTGGAAGCCGCTGCCCTCCGCTATGCGTGAAGGCCTAGTGACCCATCACACGACAGCGGGGACAATCAACGCACCCCATGTGGTGAGCATGAATCCCGCCAAAGTTGTCAGATACATGCGGGTTTGCTTGGCTAGCGCCATTCGAATGTCGCCCTTGAAGTCGGCGAACTCGCTCCGCATGTCGCCCTTGAAGTCGGCAAAATCGCTCCGCAGGGAGGATTCCAAGACTTTCAGGTCGTCTTTGGTGGCTAGTTGGCCTCGCCCTTCGGGGATGATGCAGTTCATAAGAGTCTCGGTGGCTTCCGTGCCGATGGCCTGAACCAGCCGGTTGGCCAACTCCGTGCGCTCTAATTCGGTAACTGCCATTGGGTTCCCTTCGTCGTCTCTTGGATTCTGAGGGGAACCCTTTATGCTCTGTGGCGGTGCCGGTTCCGACTGCTTTGGTGACGATACCGGCAGTCGCTCATCCAATCAACCACCACTAGAGCCCCGAAAAAGGACACCTCATGGACGACTACAAATACGTCGATTACGAGACCGCTGACGCAGTGGCCACCATCACCCTGGCCCGGCCCGAGAAGGCCAACGCCCAGAACGAGCGGATGCTCGACGAGCTGCACCACCACTTTCTGGCCGCCGAGTACGACGACGATGTGAAAGTAATCGTGCTGCGGGGCGAGGGCAGGCACTTCTCCGCGGGCCATGATCTGGGCGGCGGCGCCCCCGATCCCGACGCAGTGTCGCTGGCCGAGCCCGACGGCAGCTGGCAGCTGAACAAGATCTACCGCTGGGAGGCCCGCAAATACCTGGGCTACTCCTGGCACTGGCGCAACATCCCCAAGCCCACCATCGGGGCCATCCAGGGCAAGGCCATCGCGGGGGCCCTCAATCTGATCTGGCCGCTCGATCTGCTGGTGGTGGCCGACGACGTGGAGTTCTCCGACCCGGTGGTGCTGATGGCTATCGGCGGGGTGGAGTACCACGGCCACACCTGGGAACTGGGCGCCCGCCGGGCCAAGGATCTCCTGTTCACCCAGCGCTCGCTGGGTGCCGAAGAGGCCCTTCAGATGGGGCTGGCCCGAGAGGTGGTGGCCCGCGACCAGCTCTGGGAGCGCACCCACGAGCTGGCAACGCACATTGCCAAGAACAACGCCTTCGGCTTGGCCCAGGCCAAACGGGCCGTCAACCAGACCCTCGACGTGCAGGGCTACTACACGGCCCTCCAATCGGTATTCGACGTCCACCACACGGGCCACGGCAACGCCATAAGCGTCAGCGGCTATCCCATTTTGATGCAGCTCGACGAGATGAAGCAGAACCTCAAGCAGCAGTAGCCCTCGATGCTCCCGATCCGTCCTCACCACTAGCCCGCCTCCCCGGCATGGCCACCGACTACGACGCCATCTTCAAGGCCTACGACATACGGGGCACCGTGGGCGATCAGATCGACGCCGACGGCGCTCGGGCCATCGGCGGGGCCTTCGCCCGATTCACGGCCACGGTAGGGGCTAAGGCGGTGTTGGTAGGGCGGGACATGCGCCCCGAGGGCGAGGAATTCGCCGCCGCATTCGGCGATGGCGCAATGGACCACGGCATCGACGTGGTGGACGTAGGGCTATGCGCCACCGACATGCTCTACTACGCCTCAGGCAGCTTCGGCCTGCCCGGCGCGGTGTTCACTGCCTCCCACAATCCCGCGGGCTACAACGGGATCAAGATGTGCGGGGCTGGGGCCGCTCCGATCAGCTCTGACACCGGCTTGGAAGCAATAAAGGCCATGTCCATCGCCGGCCCAGACCCCGCGGCGGCCAGAGGAACCCGCACCACCCGCGACCTGCTGAGCGGGTATGTGGCCCATGTGCGCTCATTTGTGGACACCAAAGCGCTGGCCCCGTTGCTGGTAGTAGCCGATACCGCCAACGGCATGGGCGGCCTGGTAGTGCCTGCGGTGTTCGACGGTTTGCCCTTCGCGCTCGACCATCTGTATCCCGAACTGGACGGCACCTTCCCCAATCACCCGGCCGACCCTCTCCAACCCGAGAACCAGCGGGACCTCCAAAACCGAGTGCTGGCCGTGGGTGCCGACGTGGGGATGGCCTTCGACGGCGACGCCGACCGCGTATTCCTGGTAGACGAGAACGCCAGACCGGTTTCAGGCTCGCTCACTACTGCCATCATCGCCCGCTCGATTCTCGACCGCGATCCCGGTGCAGTCATGATTCACAACTTGATCTGCTCCAAGGCAGTGCCCGAGGCAATAGCCGAGGGAGGTGGGAAAGCCGTTCGCACCCGGGTGGGCCACTCCTACATCAAGCAGGCCATGGCCGAGACCGGCGCGATATTCGGCGGCGAGCACTCCGGCCACTACTACTTCCGGGACAACTTCCGAGCCGATAGCGGCCTTATCGCCGCCCTCGTGGTGTTGGAGGCCCTCAGCCGCCATTCCGCTGGTCTATCCGATCTGGTGTCGGACTTTGACCGCTACGCGGCATCAGGTGAGCTCAATACCGCAGTGGAAGACGCGGCATCGGTGATCGAGCGGGTTGCGGCGGCCTATCCCAATGCCAGTCAAGACCGGCTCGACGGACTCACCGTGGACCATGGCGACTGGTGGTTCAATCTGCGCCCCTCCAACACCGAGCCCCTGCTGCGGTTGAACCTGGAGGCCCCCACCGCCCACGAGGTGAAACAGAGGGTGGCCGAAATCCAAGCCCTTTTCGCGTGAATTCCGCGCCGTTCTGAGCCAAGACTCCGGTTTAATGAACTACACAGCCGGGGAGAGGAATGCCCCCCTCCCGTCCTCCTCTCCCCGGCTGCGCCGTAACTTAGTGGTTTCACTCTGACGTCGCACGACGGATCGCCCGGGAGAAGCCGACACCACGCCATGAGCTAGGAAGCGGGCGTCAGCTCCAAGGTGGCCAACAGGGCCTCGACAGGGTTGTTGATTACGCTGAGCGCCGTGACCATCAAGGATAAGGCGGCGGTGGTCGGCATCGGAAGGACGCCGTACTGGAAGCGGGGACAGTCGTATCCCGAGACCGAGATGTCGATGGCCTGTGCTGCGATTCTGGATGCTTTGGACGACGCCGGGCTCTCCGTAGCCGATCTCGACGGATTCTCCATCTACGCAAACGCCTGTGATCCGGCGACAGTGGCCGCCGCGCTTGGTGTTCCCGAAATTCGCTTCGCGGCCGCCCTATCCGCCGGAGGCGGGGGCTCGGCCGGAGCCCTGGGTCTGGCTGCTGCGGCCATCGCCGGTGGGATGGCGACGTGCTGCGTGACGCTCATGTCGCTCCAGCAGCTCAATCGGAGATTGGGCGGGACTGCGGTGGACGGCATGTTGGCCTACGCCACGATGAGCACGGGCGGCGGCTACGGGAGGGGTGGCATCTCGCCGTCAGTGGCCTTCACCGCCAACAACGGCATGCTGTCGCCGGGCCATGGCTTCTCGTTGATCACCGCTCGGCACATGCATCTATACGGCACGGGGCGAGAGGCGTTCGCCGAGGTGTGCATCTCCCAACGAGACAACGCCACAAAGCGGCCGATGTCGCTTCAACAAGAGCCGCTGACTCTCGACGACTACTTCGATTCCCGGATGGTGTCCGATCCGCTTTGCCTGCTCGATTACACCATGGAGAGCGACGGGGCGGTGGCGGTGATCACCGTGAGCGCGGAGCGGGCCAAAGACCTCAAGCAGCCTCCCGCCTACATCATGGCCTCGGCCCACGGGGGCACGGGACGATGGGGACCGGGAATCTTCCGGTACTGCCAAACCCCTGATGAGGAGTTCGCGTCATCGGGCCACCGGCCCGTGGCCAAGCGCTTGTACGAGATGGCGGGAGTGGGACCGGAAGACGTGGATGTGGCCCTGCTCTATGACCATTTCTCACCTCTGGTGGTCTTGCAGCTTGAGGACTACGGGTTCTGCCCCATCGGCGAAGGCGGGCCGTTTGTTGAAGACGGCAACATCCGGTTCGAAACGGGATCGATTCCGGTTAACACCCACGGCGGAAACTTGTCCGACGCCTACATCATCGGCATGACCCACATTGTCGAGGCAGTCGAGCAGTTGCGAGGCACGGCCATTAACCAGGTAGAGGGCGCCGAGATCGCGCTGATCACCGGGGGTCCGGCCAGCCTGCCGGTGAGCGGAACGCTGTTGAGGAGGTGAGATGACCGACAACCCCTTTGGTGACGTCCAACCCGGTGTCTTCCCCGCGATCTTGACCGAGACCCACGCCGACGAGAGCACGCAGCCGTTCTGGGAGGCGGCCAAGCAAGATCGGCTGGTGGCTCCCCGCTGTACCAACTGCGGCACCTTCCGGCTACCCCCGGAAGCTGTCTGCTTCCAATGCCAGCGCCGCGAGGCAGAATGGGTCGAGCTGCCAGGCACCGGCACCATCTATTCACGCATCATCGTCCGCCATCCGCTGCACCCCGGTCTTGCACCGGTTGTGCCTTACGTCACCGGCGTGGTCGAACTCGACGGCACCCAAGGTGCCGGAGCGAGGATGCTGGTCAACATCGTCGACTGCGATCCCGAAACCGTTGCCATCGGCGATCGGGTGGAGATCGTGTTTGAACATGTCAACGAGGAGATGTCCATTCCCCGGTTTCGACCGATAGAAATCGACATCTGAGCCCTGCACTCAGCCCAGGGTGATCATGGTTGTGCCGGCCAGCACGGCGGCGATGCCGACAGCTTGCCACCATCGCAGGGTGTCGTCGTCCAAAATCACTGCCAGGGCGATGGTGACCACCGGATAAAGCGATCCGGCCACCGACACTTCCCCTACCGGGCCCCGCTGCACCCCGGCAATGAACGACGCCATGCCCAAGCCGCCAGCGATGCCCCCGGCCATCGCGGCCAACCGCAGTGAGCGGGGCAGGATCTGGGGGATGCGGCTGGCCCGAGTTACCAGCAGCATGACCGCCAAAGCAGCGGCACGCTGGGTGACCGCCGGCCACATCCCGCTGTCCACGCTGGTTCGGTCCAGCAGCACGATGAGCGCGGTGAAGGCAAGGCCGCCGAGGATGGCATAGGCGATGCCCGCGCCGACGTTCTCCACGGTTTGGGGCACGATCACCGCCAACAGCAACCCGACCACGGCCACCGCAATCCCGACATTGGCCAACTGCGTGGGGCGCTCGCCGGTGGCAAGTCCGTAGGTCAGAGGCCCCAGTGCGGTAAAGGCGGCCACGATGGGCGACGCGATGGCCGAGGAGGATACGGCCAAGCTGTGCCACATAGCCGACAGGGCGAT
>VYDF01000198.1 GCA_009843565.1 Acidimicrobiia bacterium
GTGTTCCTCGGCCCCATGACCAACGTGTCCTACGGCGACAAGGTGATCGGCACCAATCACACGCTGCCCACCCAGTCGGCTGCTCGCTTTACCGGCGGGCTCTGGGTGGGCAAGTTCATCAAGACCGTGACCTATCAACGCGTGACCGACGCGGCTTCAAGCGCTGCCATCGGCGAATACTGCTCTCGCCTGTGCGCCATCGAGAATTTTGCCGGTCATCAGGCCCAGGCAGATCTCCGCGTGCGGCGTTACGGCAACTGAATCTGGCAACCTGCATGACGTTTGATCTCGTTGTCCGGGGTGGGACAGTGGTGACGGCCACCGGTCGCCAACGGGCCGATGTGTACGTTCAGGACGGTCAGATAGGAGCCATACTCGATCCAGATTCCCCCGAATCGGCCGATCAAGTGCTAGAGGCAGATGGGCGATTCGTGCTGCCCGGGATGGTCGACACCCATGTCCATCTGATGGAGCCGGGCGATTCGACGCGCGAGGACTTCCCGACCGGAACCCGGGCGGCGGCTCGCCGGGGCGTGACTACCATCGTGGAGCACACCCACGGCTGGCCGTTGACCGACGCCGGGCGATTTGTGGACAAGCGATACCACCTGCGCAACCGGTCGTATGTGGACTACGCGTTGGCGGCTCACGTTTTTCCCGAGCATGTCGGCGAGATCCGCGGTCTGTGGGAGGCCGGCGTGGCGTTCTTCAAGATCTTCACCTGCGCCACCCACGGGATACCCGCAGTCACGCCCGCGACCCTGCTGGACGTCTTCCAGGAACTCGCCGATCTCGACGCCGTCTGTCTGGTTCACTGCGAGGACGATGTGATGACGGCTGCCAACGAGCGCCGCCTGAAGGCCGAAGGCCGCATCGATCCCGGGGTCATTCCGGAATGGCGGTCGCGCGAGGCCGAACTGGTGGCAGTGGGTTCAGCCGCGATGTTGGCCAAAGTCACTGGCGTCCGGGCCACGGTGGCCCATGCCAGCAGCGCCGACGTGGTGGATCTGATCCAGCGTGAGCGCGACGCCGGTTCTCCTCTGGTGGCCGAGACATGCCCCCAGTACCTCTATCTCCATGAGTCGGAGATCCATGAGCACGGACCGTTTCGCAAGTTCACCCCACCGGCGCGGATTCGATCGACCGAAGACCAAGACCGGATGTGGAACGCCTTCAACGATGGCTCAATCAGCCACCTCTCCACCGATCACGCTCCGTCGACCGCGGCGCAGAAGAGGGAGGGCACCATCTGGGAGTGCCATTTTGGCCTGCCTGGATTGGATACCACTGTGCCCTTGATGGTGGACGCCGCCCTGAGGTGACGCACATCGCTCGAGCGGCTGGTGGAGGCGTATTCCCAGCGACCCGCCGAGCAGTATCGACTGGCGAACAAGGGCCGGGTGGAGGTTGGTTACGACGCCGACCTTGTCATCCTCGATCCGCACGCAACGGGGCAGATCACCGACGAGGACGTCATTTCTCGCGCCGGATGGACGCCGTATGCCGGCATGGAGGTGCGCGGCCATGTGCAGACCGTGCTGCTGCGCGGTCGAGTCATCGAAGAAGGGGCCCCGCCACAGGGTCGTTTCATCTCCGGTCCGGGCATCGACAACACCTAGGGTTCGGGAGCAGGGGGACTGACATGGCGCAAGAACCGCCGACGATTGATGTTCACTGTCATCTGGCCACGCCGGCGGCTGCAGAGCTGCTCAAGCCCCACGGGCGGCCCCAGGACGAGCCCTACCTCTACTTCATGGGCCAGGACTCCCGGGACCAGAACCAGGTCATGATTCCGACGATCTTTGATGCGCTCACCAACCCGGATGCCCGGATCGAGCACATGGACGCGATGGGAGTCGACATTCAGGGTCTGGCCACGTTTGTGTCGGAATACGGCTATTGGGCCCCGCCTGGGGTTGGCGCTGAAGCTGCTCGGGTCCAGAACGACAACTTGGCCCAAGCGGTATCCGATCTGCCCTCTCGGTTCTCGGCGTTTGGTGCCACGGTGCCCCTCCAGGACGTTGACCTGGCCATCGCGGAAATGGACCGGGTGGTTGACGAGCTTGGCTTCAAGGGCTTGCAGATCGGTGGCACCATTGCGGGCCGCAACCTCGACGAAACGGGCTTTCGGCCCTTTTGGCAGGCGGTGGCGGCCAAGGGCATTCCAGTCATCTTGCATCCGAACGGGTATGAGGAGAGCCACCGATTCGGCGATTACTTCATGGTCAACTGCGTGGGCAATCCGCTTGAGACCATGGTGGCAACCAATCGGATGATCTTCTCGGGGCTGTTCGAGGAACTGCCTGATCTCAAATTGGTGCTGGTTCACGGGGGCGGCTATTTGCCGTTCTATGCATCGCGTTCCGACCACACTTGGGAGGTTCGCCCCGAGACCCGGGTGAACATCCCCGACCACCCGCCCAGCTACTACATGAAGCGGCTCCTGTACGACACGATGGTGTTCCAGCCGCTCTACCTCCGCCATCTCATCGAAGTGGTGGGCAGCGACCGGGTGATGGCCGGTACCGACTTTCCCTTCGATATGGGTGAGCCCGATCCCATGGGGCTCATCGACCGGACCGAAGGATTGACCGATGCCGAACGGATCGCCATGAAAGGCGGCAACGCGGCCCGGGCCTTCGGTCTGTAGCCAGCTCGGATTCCTCCTGCCTGCGGTCGCGTCCGAGCTTGGCCGTTGGGCTCAGAGCAGAAGCTTTTCCTCGTATTCGACCCTGGAGAGGACTCGGGGGTCGCCGTCGGTGACCAGCACCATGTCCTCGATTCTCACCCCGCCACCACCGGGAACGTCGGGCACCCAGACAAGGGGCTCTACGGCGAAGACCATGTTGGGCTCGATTGGGTACACGGTGGCACCGGGCATGTTCTCGCCGATGTAGGGCGGTTCGTTGGCCCCCATGCCGATGCCATGGCCGATGAACAGACTGAACAGGTGGTCGGCGAGGCCGTGGTTGCCGATTGTGTCCACGATGGCGTCGGCCACGTCCTGGTTGGTGTGGCCCGGCCGCATCTTGTCGATGCCGGCCATGAGACCCTCGTAGACGGCGGTGTAGATCTCCTGTTGGCGCCGCGACGGCTTTCCGATGACTGTGGTTCGTCCGATGTCGGCGAAGTAGCCGTTCCACATGGCGCCGATATCGATGAAGCACAGATCCATGTTCCGGGTCAGCTTGTCGGTGGCCAGCCGGTGAGGGGGCGACATGTGCTCCCCGGAGGCCACGAACGGAGTGATGACGTGGGCCATCTCGCCCCCGAGATAGAACAGCGTCTGCATGGCATCGCCGGCGATCTCCAGCTCGCGCCGGCCGGCTCGGGTCTCATCGAGTGCTCGCTGGGTGACCGCGTCGCCGATGGCGCATGCCTCTTCGATGATGTCGATCTCGATGTCGGATTTGATGAGCCGGGCGCGCTGCATGAGCTGATCGCCATCGACTAGTTCGAGATGAGGGAGATGGCGGCCCAGGGCGTCGATGAAGGAGATGTTGGCCGCGTCGACCCCTAGCTGGCCGCTGTCCAAACCTCGATTCCGGAGGATCGGCCGGAGAATGTCCTTCACGAAGCCGTCAACCAGTTCGGCCTGCTCCATGATGGGAATGGCGTGGGCTTCGCCGATCCACGGCATTCCTAAGCGCGCCTTGTCGATCTCACCTCCTGAACACAGCAATACCGGGTCGTCATCGGGCCGGAGCAGCGCACCGTTCAGCGCGGTCGTCTTGCCGGCGATGAGCTGGGCTCGCAACGAGGTCAGATATCGAACGTTCTCGTCCTTCCAGACCAGCAGGCCATCGACACCCTGATTGCGCAACTCCCGCTGGGCGGCCTGCACGCGCTCGGTCCGAAGTCGAGGCATGTCGTATCGGGCTTCCCAGTCGACTGCGAATGGCCCTTTTGCGTAGCCCGCCATCAGTTCTCCGATCAGCCACAGCCTACCGAGGCCTGCGAGCGCGTCGCCTTCCCCTGCCATCCGAGTGCATCGGGATGGCGGGCCACTTATTCTTTGCCCGACCAGTCACCGAGCCTCGCTGGGGAACCGCTGCATGACATCGTCGGGGATCAACCCGCTCCAAATCGCCATCGCCGGCGGGTCCATCGGCGGGCTGACTGCTGGCGTTTTGCTTCATGAGCTCGGCCACGACGTCCACGTCTACGAGCGCTCCACCAACGCCTTGGAAGGCCGGGGTGCCGGCATCGTGGTGCTGCCCATGACCGAGCGGTATTTCACCGAGAGGGGTTCAGCGCTGGGCGAAGGCCAGGCAGGAGCGGCCGATGTGGCGCTTACGCTCACCAACTGGAGCTACGTCGATCAGTCGGGCGCCATTGTCGACGCCGCGGCGACATACAACCGATTCACATCCTGGAATACGTTGTACCGGGCCCTGCTCGAAGTGCTGCCGAGCGATCGCTATCACTTGTCCCACTACGTCACCGACTGTGCCCAGTCGGCGCAGGGTGTGACTATTTCGTTTGAGCACGGAGAGTTCCGAGACTGCGACCTGCTCGTGGCCGCCGACGGCATCGCCTCAACGGTGCGCGGCATCGTCTCTCCTCATACCACTACCGACTACGCCGGGTATGTGGCGTGGCGGGGCACCGTGCTGGAGGGCGATCTCGAACCGGAAACAGCGGCGATCTTCGAGGACGCCATGGTGTATCAGGTCCTCGACCATGCCCACTTCCTGGCCTATGCCATTCCGGGGCCAGGGGACTCGATTGTCCCCGGGGAAAGGGCGCTCAACTTCGTGTGGTATCGCAATGCGCCGGCGTCGGCCTTCGACGAGCTCATGGTGGATCGCAACGGCATACACCGGCCCGCCACCATGCCGCCGGGCTTAGCCCAGGAGCACTTTGTGGCCGAGCTTCGCGGCGACGCATCGCGAATTCTTGCACCGCAGTTGCGCGACCTCGTCCTGGCTTGTGAGGAACCGTTTATTCAGGCCATCTTCGACATGGCCGCCGACCGATTCGTCCATGGTCGGATTGCACTGATCGGTGATGCGGCCACTGCGTTGCGGCCTCACGTGGCGGCAGGAACGGCCAAGGCGTGCGCCGACGGATGGGCGCTACGAGACCATTTGGGCCGCGGCGGCGATCTGGATGCGGCGTTGGGCGCCTGGGAGCGCCAACAGCTCGAATTGGCACAGACCGTGGCGGCCAAGTCTCGACGCATGGGCCAAAGAGCGCAGTTCGAGTCGACGATGGTCCCCGGTGATCCCGCGTGGCGGTTCGGTCTGTTCGGACCAGGGGACTGACCCGGCAGCGTCAGACGCCGGTGTTTCCGGAGCGGGTTACCGCGATCCCGTCATATTGAAATGCTGACTGACGGAGTCCCAGCACAGAGTTGGCCAGCAACACGGCGATGACAACCGCTCCACCGATTATCGCTTCGTAATTGGGCTGCTCCTCCAGAATCCACCACACCCATAAGGGTCCCAATATCGTTTCCAGGAGCATCAACAACCCGGTCTCGGGAGCAGAGATACGCCGGGGGCCGAGCGCGATCAGCCCGAATGCGATCGGAAGCACGAGCACTCCACTGGGGATCAGCACCGCCACGTCTTCACCGGAGATGCTGAAGGGATCGGCAAACCAGACGTTGAAACCCGCGGCCAGCAACGCTCCGATTCCCCAGGCCGGAACCATGCTGATGTGACTGCTGCGCCGTATGACCGTGAGACCGATGGCCATTGCCAATGCGGCTCCCGCTGCCGCAAAATCGCCGCCTAGGCGACCAGTTCCGATGCTGCCGAAAAAGATGTACAGGATTGCCCCCAGGCTCGCCGTCACCGCCAACCACACCCGTAGGGGGACTGGCTCACCGAGGAAGATCCAGCTGAGCACGGCGGCAAACAGGGGAGTGGTGGCGAAGATGACCAAGGTGTTGGCCACACTCGTGTGAGTGATCGACGTGGTGAACAAGGTGAGCTGCGCCGCGAACAGCACGGCCACCACCAGCCCGACACGCCCAATGGAACGGAAGTGAGCCAGGGCACTGCCCCGCATCCACACGACGGTTCCGACGACAATGGTCAGCCCTGTCAGGGCCCCTCGCCAAAACACGATGGTCCAGGCGTCGGCATCGATGAGCCGAATGAGCAGGCTGTCCGGTGAGAGGACCAGGACGCCGATCGTCGTCAGTAGTAGTCCGGTGGCGTGCGACGACAGTCGTGGTCGCTTGCCCGCGATCCCTTCTGTCACTGGCGTTGGGGCTACTTGATTGCCTGGGGGTTGAGGGGCGAGCCCACAGCCCGGGGGATGACGAGTGGAGGGGCCACGAGCTGGAATTCATAGATGCCGTCGGTGGCGCAGTCTGCGGCAAGCTCGTCGAGGTACCAGATTTCGCCGACGAACAGGCCCATGGCGACGACCATGACCAGGTGCAATGGCTGGAAGCTGCCCTCGATCTCGTTGGGCCTCACCTCTGCGCCCCAGGTGTCAGTGGCGATGGCCGCCACTTCGCGCTCGGCCAGCCAGGGGGCCGACAGGAGCGATAATCCGGGGGAGTCGCCCGCGGAGAACCCGTCCCAGCCCGGCAGCCCGCGCCGCCGGGCCATGTCGCCGGTTCTGATCAGCACGATGTCGCCGGTGCCCACTTCGACGCCGTGGTGCTTGCAGGCCGCGTCCAAGTCTTCGCTGGTGATGGCTTCGCCCGGCAGCAGGTGCTCGACCCCGCGAACCGCCGGGATATCCAGCAAGACGCCTCGTGACACGACGGTCTTCTGGTTCTCGATGCCGTTCTTGTCGGCGCCGGTGCTCGACACCAACCGGGCGTCGTATCCGTTGTACATCATGCCGTCGTGGAAGATGTGAGCCAGCGCGTCCCACTGCGTTCCGCCCTGCAAGAACAGAAACAGCGTGTCGTCGGCCACCCCCCAGCCCATCGGCCAATCCTGGGTGCCCTCGACGTGATCGGTGCCGGTGGCCACCATCTGATGAATGGGGTTGACGCGGCCGAATGCACCCGTCTGGGGTCCGTTGCCGTCCAGGGGCAGTTCCAGCGAGAAGACCTTTCCCTGGCGAACGAGGCCGGCTGATTCCACAATCTTGTCGGGGGTGATGTGGTTCAGGGTCCCGACTTCGTCATCATCACCCCAACGACCCCAGTTGCGGTATTCAGCGCAATATTGGTTCAGCAAGTCAATGGTGATTTCTGGTGCAGCCATGCGCTCGACTCCTCCCTCCAACGGCCGCGCCGCAGGCGTACGCGGCGTTGATGCATACTTCACGCGATCCACTTGAGTTTCAAGTGAGGTACTGAATCCGACGACTAGTGGGGTTGGCTTCTGAGCCTGCGCCGAATGTGAGCCGCGGCGGCCTGAAGGAGTCGCAGGCGCGGCGTACGCCAGCACTGCAAATGGTACGACCCCTCATTTTCAAGGCAGAGATTGCATGAGGTGCAGTCAAACCGGCCCCGGCGACCGGCCTTGATTTGGGCCACCACATCCGGCTCGCGAATGAGCGGTCGGGCCAGGCACACAAAATCGCAGGATCCCTCGGCCAAAACCCGTTCGACCGTTTCCGTGGTTCGGATCCCACCCACGAGGAGCAGCTTCAAGTCGGGAACAACCGCTCGAATGGCCTGGGCGTACGGCATGAAGTAGGCCTCGTTACTCGGCGGCGAGAACATGCGAAAGTAGAGGTGGTCGGCCAATGCCCGTCGTCGATCAACAGCCACGTACTTCTGGCAGGAGTCTGCGCCCGAGGCCATCAGTCCAACGCTTACCTCAACGGCATCGAGCCCCAGGCCGGCCAGCAACCGGACCCGCTCCACGCTCTCGGCGAGCTCCAAGCCGTTTTCGATCTGGTCTTCCATTCCCACTTTGGCAGTCACCGGAATATCGGGTCCCACCGCCTGGCGGACCGACTGATATATCCGGGTCAGCAGATGCGATCGCCGCTCGGCGTCACCACCCCAGCGGTCGGTCCGGGTGTTTGAGTGCGGAGAGCCGAACGAGCTGATCAAGTATCCGTTGGCGGCGTGGATGTGCACCCCGTCGAAGCCGGCGTCAACTGCCCGAGCGGCGGCCGCGCCGAAGGCTTCGATCACCTCTTCAATCTCAGCGTCGCTGGCCGGCTCAGCCACCGACCCCGTGAGCGCATTGGGGACCGAGGACGGGGCTACTGCCGCAATGTCGCCCATCCCGCCCTGGTTTCCCGCGTGGGCCAACTGGGCAAAGATCTTCCCGCCCGATTGATGTACGGCGTCGACGAGTTGGGCCAGGCCCGGGATCATGGCATCGTCGTGGATGCTCGTCTGATTGGGCAGCGACTGGCCGCGGGGGTGGACGAAAGCGTGGCCGAGGAGCGACAGCCCCACGCCATTGGCTGCCAAGGCCTGGTGGAGCTTGATCAGTGCCGGGGTTACTGCTCCGCTGTCGGTGGCCATGGTCTCCGATGTCGCCGCCCGCACAAACCGGTTCTTGATCTCAAGGCAACCGATCCGGCCGGGCGTGAAGGCGTGCATTAGAGCTTCCAAGTTGAAGATTCGGGGACCAGTGTTGGAAAGACTCCTAGACTGCGCGGGCCAGCGCAAGCGACACGACCGGCGGGGAGACTCATGAGCACGAATAGCGAGGTTCGAGACGGCATGCGTATCGACTGGGACGTGGTCGTCGAGATGGACGATGGCCTGCCATTGCGGGCCGACGTGTATCGCCCCGACGACGACGGCCAGTACCCGGTCATTTTGAGCTACGGGCCCTACGCCAAGGGCTTGGCCTTCCAAGAGGGCTACCCGAGCGCTTGGGACCGCATGGTGGAAGAGCACCCCGACGTTGCCGCCGGTTCAACCAACAAGTATCAGAACTGGGAGGTCTGCGATCCTGAGAAGTGGGTTCCCGAGGGCTATGTCTGCGTTCGGGTGGACTCCCGCGGGGCAGGCCGCAGCCCCGGCTATATCGATCATTTCTCACCCCGGGAGACCCGAGACTTCTACGAGTGCATCGAGTGGTCCGGTGTCCAGCCGTGGTCCAACGGGAAGGTCGGCTTGTCGGGGATTTCGTACTACGCCATCAACTCATGGCATGTCGCATCGCTCCAGCCTCCCCACCTCACTGCGATGATTCCCTGGGAAGGCGCCGCCGACTGGTACCGGGACATGACCTATCACGGCGGGATCCTGTCGACATTCTGGGACAACTGGTACGACATGCAGATCAAGACCGTTCAGCACGGTGTCGGCGAGAACGGGGCGAGGAGCATCGTGAGCGGCGAGCTTGTGGCCGGCCCCGACACGTTGAGCGAAGAGGAACTGGTGGCAAACCGGTGCGACTTCGGTAACGAGATCGCCTCCCATCCGCTCGACGACCAGTACCACAAAGACCGGTCACCCGATTGGTCGAAGGTGACCGTGCCGTTCTTGTCGGCGTCTAACTGGGGCGGGCAGGGACTTCACCCCCGGGGCAACGTGGAGGCCTACATCCGCGCCGCGTCCACCGAGAAGTTCCTCGAGTACCACGGCATCGAGCACTGGACCGAGTACTACACCGACTACGGCGTGCAACTCCAGAAGCGGTTCTTCGCCAAGTACCTCCAAGGCAATGACGCCGCATGGGATGACCAGCCGAGGGTGCAGGTGCTGGTCCGCCACGTGGATCGCTTCGTGGAGCGGGCCGAGTCCGACTGGCCCATTCCCCGGACCGACTGGACCAAGCTGCACCTCGACCCGTCGAGCCAGACCTTGGGGCACGACCCGGTCACCACCGAGGGAACCATCACCTACGACGCCATGGGCGATGGTCTCACGTTCTTCTTGGCCCCGGTCGAAGGGGAGACCGAGGTGACCGGACCTTTGGCAGCGAAACTCCACATCTCGTCGTCCACCACTGATGCCGATTTGTTCTTGGTGTTCAGGGTTTTCGATCCGGAGGGTGAAGAAGTCACATTCATGGGCGCCATCGATCCCCACACACCCATCGCCCAGGGTTGGCTGCGGGCATCGCATCGCAAGCTGGACGAGTCGCTGTCGGAGGTGTGGCGGCCATACCACACCCACGATGAGGAGCAGCCGCTGACGCCAGGGGAGGTCTACGAGCTAGACATTGAGATCTGGCCCACATCGATCGTGATACCGCCGGGCTATCGCATCGGCTTTTCGATTCTCGGTCGCGACTACGAATGGGATGGCGATACCACCGGGTTGCATCTGTCGAACTTCAAGAACGAGCTGCGGGGCTGCGGCCCGTTCCTGCACGACGACGTGAGGAATCGCCCGCCGGAGATCTTCGACAATCAGGTCACTGTTCACTTTGGTCCCGACCATCCCAACTGGGTACTGGTTCCGTTCATCCCCAACGACTAGGGCGGTCCGACCTCGAATGCTCCGATGAGCTGGGCCAATAGACCGTAGTAGCCGACCACCATCATCAACTCGACCAGGCGGTCTTGCCCGAGCGCCTCGATGGCCCGGCGGTACACATCGTCGGCAATGGATTTGTGGTGCAGGATCGATTGGCACACGTCGTAGGCGGCAATCAGATCGTCGGCGACCAAAGCGGGCCGGGTGCCGGCTCGCAGGGCGGCGATCTGCTCATCGGTCAGCCCGACGCGCTTGGCGATCGACTCGTGGGCCCACCGCTCAAACTCGCAGTCGTAGTAGGTGGCGACTACAAGGATGGCCATCTCTCGTACGGGTGCGCTGAGCTCGGTATGGAACCTCAGCGCGGCGCCGAGTTGCTGGATGACGTCTCCTACCTGGGGGCTGTAAAGCATCACGTTGAACGGTCCCACTAGGGCCCCGCTCGCATCGGTCAGCGGGAAGGAAGCATCTTTGGAGCGATCGCCTCCGGCGATGGAGTCATACAGAGCCCGCTGCTCTGGGTTGAGGTCGCCCGGGGGCAGGCCGGGCAGTCGGGCCATCTCAGCCGAGGTCGACGATGGCGGCTACCGATCCGCCCCCTGCGGGGCCGGATTGGAGTCCGGCCACCGAGACGAATACGGCGGGGTCTCCCAGGGCGGCGGCGGCAACGCCCCCGACGGCGCCTTTGGTGTGGTGGGTGTGGTGGATGTCGGAGTCGTTCTGCGAAACCTGCCGCCGGCCTCGCAGTCGGCCGCTGGGATGGATCTCGCACTTTATGAAGCAGTTGACCACCCGACCGTCGAGATCCTCGGGAATTGGCCGATCGGGCAGGTCGAGGCCAGCCGATCGGATGGCCCGGTAGATGCCGGGGAAGTCGAGATTGTCCTCCATTACCGAGTGGCCCGACCGGTAGCGGCCGCCTACGCCGAGGCGATTGCCCACCACTACGACTTGGGCCTGGGTCTGCTCGACCCCCGACGAGCACGATGCGACCGACGAGTAGACGGAGAGGTCTTTGGCGATCTGGTCCTCGCGGGGCCGCTCGATCTCGCCCAGCGCAGTGGCGATGCCCAAAGCCGACGTGGCGTTGGAGACCGCCATCGATTCCATGGTGTCCTCTAGGGCGACCGTTTGGCCCCGGGCATGGGCATCGGCAATGCGTTCAGCGGTCAGCAGCGGCGTCTTGGTCTGCACGTAGTGGACGTCGGTCGGGTCATCTATACCCGCATCGGCCACGGCCAGTTTGACCGCCTCCGCGACTTTGTCAAGCATGGGGAGGCGGCCGATCTCCTCGGGCAGAATCGGCACCGAGACTGCTTGCCCGACGGTGAGACGCTTCTCGTCCGCAGGCTCGGGGGGACCGTCCACCTTGGCGAACACCGTCATGTGGGGTGAGATCACCCCGTCGGTGCCGCCCGACCAGGCGATGGGCACATTGAGGGCCGACTCCTTGGTGTGCCCGCAATGCTCTACGAGGAAGTCGCGCAACACCCGGTCGGCCAGGATGCGGGAGAAATCGTTGACTCCGCCGTTGCCTTCAACCTTGCCGACCACGCCGACGATCTGATCGCCCCGGAAGGCCCCCTCTGCGATGGCTTGTTCGAGCCCGGAGGTGTCGGTGACGTGTTCGAATGGGATCTTGCGCACTTCAAAAGGCATTGGGTTGACGCTCCCTCGTTTCGCTTGCGCCTAAATCTTGGCAGACTGCGGGAAGATGGGGGACAGGGATCATCTCACGGACGTCGGAGCCTTCGTGCCCGACAGCGTCGCCATAAGCGGTTCGGGTCACGGCATTTTGCAGGGTCGCAGGTTCGTGGCCAAAGACTTGTTCAGCCTCGAAGGCCATCGAAGCTCGTTTGGCCACGAGCGCTGGCGGTCGACCCATGCCGAGGCGTCAACGACCTCACCGATCTTGACCAGCATGCTTGACGCCGGTGCCGATCTGGTCGGGCTGACCAAACTGGATCAGCTGGCGTATTCGCTGATCGGCAATGTGGGAGAGGGTGCGCCTCCCCGCAACACGCTCGACGACCGGCTCTTTTGCGGCGGCTCGTCGTCGGGGTCGGCCGCGGCGGTGGCGGCGGGACTGGCCGACATCGGGTTGGGCACCGATACCGCGGGCTCGATTCGGGTGCCCGCGGCGGCGTGCGGCCTTCAAAGCATCCGGCCATCGCACGGATTGATCGATCCCCATGGAGTAATCCCGCTGGCCCACTCATTCGACGTCGTCGGCGTATTCGGTCTTCGGGCCTCGGATATCTCCAAGGTGCTCAAAGTGCTAGCACCGCATATCCCTGGAGCGGCCCGAACGGCCAAGGTCAAGTTTGCCGCCGACGTCTTCGATCAGGCCGAAGTGGAGACGGCGCGCGTTGGGAGAGCCGTGGCCGAGGCTGCGGCCTCGAGCCTCGGAGTGCCGTTCGAAGAGGCTGAGTTCGGGAAGTTCATCGGTGCCGACGTCGGCGACTTGTTCGCTCGGTTGCAAGGGCGGGAGATCTGGTCCAACCACGGCCGCTGGGTTGAAGAGCACGGCTCATCTCTGGCTGACGACGTACGGATGAGGCTTGAGCGTTGCGAGCGCCTCTCCCGGGATACGGAGAGCGCCATACAGCACGACCGCACCGAGAGGTTCACATATGGCCGATCCCTCAGCGCCACCGTGGAGCCGGGAACGGTAGTGGCCCTCCCGGTGATGCTCCGGCATGGCCCGATGCGGAATTGGGATGACCGGCAGTTGACCGAGTTCAGAAGCGGGTGCTTCCGGCTGGCTGCTCCGAGCAGTCTGTCGGGTGGCCCGCAAGCGGTGTTCCCTGTCCGCCGCCAAAGCGACCTAGGGTCGGTCGGCGTTGGACTTCTCGCTGCTCCCGGCGGCGACCTGGGCCTACTCGAGCTCATGGCCTCGCTCGGGGACGACGCCCAAGCGATTCCCAGCAACTTTGGATAGGGTTTGCCCGCCAGGCGATTTCTGGCGTTCTCCGCGTGGAGGTTCGAGTTCGATGGTCGACAGACGCGTGTTGCGCCCGGCTGGGGTGTGGGATCCGGCCAATGCGGGCTTCGATCATCCCCAGCCATTCTCCCAGGGCATCGTCTGTGAAGCCGGCCGGATGGTGTTCGCTGCGGGGCAGGTGGCGCTGGATGAGAGCGGGGCGGTTATTGGGTCCGGTGACCCTGCGGTCCAGACCGAGGCGGCGCTGGAAAACCTCCAGCGGGTGCTCAGCGAGGGCGGGGCGACCATGGGGGATGTGGTGCGGCTGACCGTCTTCCTCACTGACATGGCGGATCTGCCCGCGGTGCAGGAAGTACGGGCCCGGTACTTCCCCGTCGATCCTCCGGCTAGCTCGACGATTGAGATCAGCGCACTAGTTGTTCCTGAACTCTTGGTTGAGATCGACGCCATCGCGGTGGTGGCCCCTCCAACCCCTTGAATCGGGGATTGCTGGTAAATTTTTCCAACGAATACTGACGACTGAGCAGAGGGGGATTCATGGCCAGCGATGAAGAGTATTTTCGAGAGGTAGTCGTCCGTCTGAATCAACAGCAGCTGGAGTTGGTCGACGATTGCGTTGATGAATCTGACTCCGGTAATCGAGAAGAGCTTTTGCTGCGGGCATTACGGGAATTCCACAAGGAACACTCCTCATGACCGAGCGAACACTGCTGTATGAGCACATCATGGAGCCGGCCACAGGCAAGGCCGTCGAACTTCTGGCTGGGCAGGTCCTGCGAATTGAGCAGATTGGCGTGGCCGGTCAATGCGCCGACTTCAATGCCTTCAACCTCCACGATTACAAGGAGTGCTTCCACACCGGGCGCACCCGCCATATGCACGGGATGCACCCGACTACGGGCGATTTCTTGTGGTCGGCGCCGCCCCGAGACCGGCCGATAGCGGCCATCGTCGCCGACACGGTTGGAACCAACGATGTGCTGTATCCGCGGTGCAGCGGCTTGCTGTACGAATACCAGTTCGGAGTTGAGCCGCATACCAACTGCCACGACATCCAAGCCGAGGCGCAGCGGGAATACGGGCTCACCAGTGACGATGTGCACGACTCGTTCAACTTCTTCATGCACACCGGCGTCGATCAGGCAGGGCACCCCTTCATCGCCGAGAACGTGGCCAAGCATGGCGACTATGTGGAGATCATCGCCTTGATCGACCTGCTGGCCGTGCCCAACGTGTGCGGTGCGGACACCTTCGCCACCAGCAGCTTTGAGCTGAAACCGCTGCGGATTGCCATATACGACGGCTTGCCCGAAGACCTGGCTCAATTCGAGGGTCGGCCGGAGCTAGCCAAGTTCAGAAGCCAGCTCACCACGGAGGACTTCGCGGCGCAGCCCATCAAAGCTGATCGCGAGCTCTATAAGGACGAGTCCTACGTCCCGAATTACGTCAACTATCCCATCAGCCTCACCGATGTTCCCATCAGCTTGAGCCCAGAGCACCAAACCATGCTCGATGAGCTCGTGGCAACCGGAGAATTCGGTGAGACCGATGCCGACGTACTTCGGTACGTGTTCTTCAGCTGGTGGATCGTGAACTACATGAAGGGACCAAAGCACTTGGATCAGGCGGCGGAGGATTAGCGGTTTCTCCTCAGAGAGAACTCCAATGACGACCCATCCCATCACGGTCGAAGTCAATGGCGTGGCGTACGAGCGCTCGGTATCGCCGCGCCTGCTGCTTTCGGACTTCCTCCGCCACGAGCTGCACCTGACCGGGACCCACGTTGGCTGTGAGCACGGCGTCTGCGGGGCCTGCACCGTTCAATTCAACGGCGAAGGAGTCCGATCGTGCCTGCTGTTCGCGGTGCAGGCCGACGGCTCCACAATCAAAACCGTGGAGGGACTGGCCAACGGCGACAGCCTGCACCCGCTCCAGGAAGCCTTCAGCGCTGCTCACGCGCTGCAATGCGGGTTCTGCACCCCTGGCTTCCTCATGGCCATCGACTCGATGCTCGACCAGTTGTCCACCATGTCAGAGGCTGAGATTCGGGAAGCACTCAGCGGCAACATCTGCCGCTGCACCGGTTATCAGGGCATCGTTGAAGCTGTGCAGGCCACTGTGGCCAGCCTTCAACAGGAAGGCCGCTAGCGGATTCACGCGGCAGCGTTTAGTGTCCAAGAGGGGGTGAATGTGCTCGATGTCGATGACAAGCGATCTGCCATCGAGATCGCGGGTCGCTCATGAGCGCTGACGACTTGGTGCCCCAAAAGGTCGAGGCAATTCTGAACCCTGGCCGGATGCTCTCCGACGGCATTCCCTACCCAGACTTCGCGGCCGCCCGGGCGTTGGATGATTTGGCCGAATGGCTGCCGTTCTGGGCCGAGACCGCCGAGCGCTACGAAGCCCTGGGCATGGCCGCGCTCGAGGCCGGCAACCGGGTCAGCGGCGGTGAATGGCTGTGGCACTCCTCGCTGTCGTGGCACTACGGACAGCTCATGTGGTTCCACGAACCCGAGCGCCGCGAACACGGCCAGCACAAGAAAGTCGAACTGTACAAGCGGGCTGCCCCCCATCTGGTGGCCCCGGCCGAACGGGTGGAAATCCAATTCGAATCGACGATGATCCCCGGCTATCTCCGGCTGCCGGATGGGCCTGGACCGCACCCGTGCGCGGTGCTCATCGGCGGCTTGGAGTCCACCAAAGAGGAGAGCTACCACTTCGAGGCGCTCTGCCACCGCCGGGGGTTGGCGACCTTCGCGTTCGACGGTCCGGGTCAGGGCGAGATGTACTTTGACGTGAAGCTGTGCGCCGACTTCCACCGCTATACGTCGGCGGTTCTCGACGCCATCTCGCCCCGACCGGAGGTGGACAGCGACCGCATCGGCATCCTCGGCCGCAGCCTGGGCGGCTACTACGCCATGCAGTCGGCGGCGCTCGACAAGCGGCTGAAGAGCTGCGTGGCGTGGGGCGGTTTCTCCGACATGTCTGACTTCGACGGCATGCCGCCCCACACCCGCGGCGGGTTCGTCTACGTGTCGGGGTATGAAGACTTGGACGAGGGCCGCTCCTATCTACAAGAAACGTTCGACCTCTCCCAGAGCATCGGTGACCTGACCTGTCCCACCATGCTGATCCAGGGGGTCCACGATCCGATCTTCCCCCCACACCAGACCGAGCTGCTCCAGGTTGGACTGGCTCACAATGACATGGCCGAGATCGTGGTTGAACCCGATGGCGACCACTGCTGTCACAACATGGGCCCGGTGGTCCGGCCCCGAATGGCCGACTATTTGGCCCGGACCCTCAGGGAGTAGCCGATGTCGACGCCGGCGGTGCTGAGGCCAGGAAAGATTGCTGGGGTGGAGACCCGCAATCGGATCATCCGGTCTTCCACGTCGGAGACCATGGCCGACGACCGCGGCATAATCACCCAGCAGTATCACGACTTCCATACGCGACTGGCTCGAAACGGCGTCGGTCTCATCTTCACCGGCCACTGCTCGGTCCACCCCCGGGGCAACTACATACGGGGAATGACCGCGCTCGACCGCGATGAGGTCATCGCGCCCATGAAGAAGCTGACCGATGCAATTCACGCCGAGGGGGGCAGGATCTTCGCCCAGCTCAATCACGCGGGCAGCCAGAGCCGGGACGAGTCGATCGCGCCGCTCGCCCCCTCGGTGGTGGAGAATCCGCAGTTTCACCGACTGCCCTTGGCCGCGGCGAGCTCCGATGAGATCTGGGAGGCCATTGAGGGGTTTGGCAACGCGGCGAGGAGAGTGAGGGAGGCCGGCTTCGACGGAGTCCATGTCCACGCCGGCCACGGCTACCTGCTGTCCGAATTCTTGTCACCCGCCACCAATCGCCGTGACGACGAGTGGGGAGGATCTCTGGAGAACCGCCAGCGACTGCTGCTAGAGACGTACAAGGCCATGCGGGCCGCGGTTGGCGACGACTTTCCGATCGCCAACAAGATCGGGCTCTGGGACTATGTGCCCGATGGTCTCACGGTAGAGGAGGGACGGGCCACAGCCATCATGATGGACAACGCCGGCCTAGACGCCATCGAACTCTCGGCCGGCCTCATGTCGCCCAAGGCGGAGAGCGCGGCACGGTACGTCGGGGTGACCCGAAGGCGAGCGCTGCAAGACAAGCTGCTGCACCGCGTGCTGGCGGCTCCGGTGAAGGAGGCGTACTACCGGGAGGAGGCCCGTCGTCACCGGGCCACGGCCCGAGGCAAGACGATCCTCGTCGGTGGTGTCCGCACCATTGAGCTCATGAGCGAGGTGATCGAAGACGGGTCGGCCGACTTTGTCTCCCTGGCCCGGCCATTCATCCGCGAACCCGACCTGGTCCGCCAGATCGAAGGAGGTCGAACCGGAATGGTCGACTGCGTCTCCTGCAATATCTGCCTAATGCATGAAGGATCGGTGGCGCTCAAGTGCTGGCGCGAGTCCAACGTCGATCTCATGAAGCATGCCTGGGCCCGGATTCGAGGACAGATCTGATGAAGCCGCCTGATTTTGACTACGTAGCGCCGACTTCGGTCGATGGAGCGATCAAAGCACTGGGAAGTGATTCTGAGGCCAAGGTACTGGCCGGGGGCCAAAGCCTGATTCCGCTTCTGGCCTTCCGATTGGCCGGCCCATCGCTCCTGGTGGACCTGGCTCGAGTAGACGGGCTCGATCACATCACCGACCAAGGCGATCGATTGGTCATCGGCGCCATGACACGGCAGCGCCGAGTCGAGCGGGATCCCCTGGTAGCCAATCGATGCCCACTTCTGGCTGAGTCCCTGCGCCATGTGGGACATCCGCAAATACGGTCTCAGGGAACGATTGGCGGAAGCGTGGCCCACGCCGATCCGGCGGCGGAATTGCCAGGTGTGGTCCTGGCACTGGGGGGCCGCGTACACGTGACCGGCCCGGCCGGGGATCGGACCATCGAATCGGAGGAACTGTTCCAGGGATTCTTGAGCACCTCCATTGCCGACGGTGAGATCCTGACCGCCGTCGAAGTTCCGGCGTCTGGCCCGCGGACTGGGTGGTCGGTGGTGGAGGTTGCCCGCCGACCCGGCGACTATGCGTTGTGCGGTGCGCTTTGCCAACTCCAACTCGATGACGCTGGTGCCGTCATGGGTGTCCACCTGGGGTTGATCGGCGTCGGGGACCGTCCGATGCGGGCCCACGCCGTCGAGGCCGCGGTCCTGGCTGGAGCCAATCCGGCCGACGCCGCCGAATTGGCCCCCGACGGCCTCAGCCCCAGCAGCGATGTGCACGCCTCGAGTGACTACCGGCTGCACCTGGCCACGGTTACCAGCCGGCGGGCACTCACCCAAGCCTTGGAGCGCGCCGCATGAGCGATCACGCTGTCACCATCAACGTCAATGGCGTGGAGAGGTCGAACTTGGTACCGGCCCGGCTCACGCTGGCCGACTTCCTCCGGGAACGGCTGGATCTCACCGCGACCCACCTGGCCTGCGAGCATGGCGTGTGCGGTGCCTGCACCGTGCTCATCGACGGTGAGACCGCCCGGGCCTGCCTGCTGCTCACCGTGCAGGCCGACGGAAGGGAGGTCACCACCCTCGAGGGCCTGACCGAAGGCGACGAGCTCGGCCCCATCGAACAGGCGTTCTGGGCCAAGCACGGCATGCAATGCGGCTTCTGCACTCCAGGATTCGTGTTGACCATCGCCGAGCTGCTCGACGACAACCCCAACCCGTCTCGGGAGGAGATCATCGAAGGCCTCGGCGGCAATCTGTGCCGGTGCACGGGTTACGTCAAGATCGTGGAAGCAGTGGAAGAGGCTGTCACCTTGCGGGGAGGTGGAGCGTGAGCTTGTTCGGGGCGAGCATTCGCCGAAAAGAAGATCCCCGCCTGCTCCGCGGGGACGGCCGGTATCTGTCCGACATCAAGCTCCACGGCATGGTGCACGCCGTGTTCGTCCGCAGCCCCCACGCCCACGCTCACGTTCGGGGGATCGATTCGAGCGCGGCGGTTGCCGACCCCCGGGTGGTTTGCGTCCTTACCGCCGACGATTTCCCGCCCGGGCTGCCCCCTCTGCCTTGCATAGACGCCGAGGAAACGACCAAGCCGTTCAACCAGCCCATCTTGGCCTCCGACAAAGTGAGGTTCGTGGGCGAGCCGGTAGCGCTGGTGATAGTCGAGGGCGACCGCTACATCGCCGAGGACATCGCCGGGCTGGTGGACGTCGACTATGAGCCGCTGCCTGCGGTGTCGACTGCCGAGGCCGCGCTGGCCCCCGATGCACCGCTGGTCCACTTCGAGTCCAACGTGGTCGACGTGTTGGAGTACTCGGTGGGCGATGCCTCTTCAGCACTAGCGGCTGCGCCCCACACACTCAGCGAGCGGTTCATCACCCAGAGGTACGCGGGCACGCCGCTGGAGACCAGGGGAGTGATAGTGGAATGGGACGAGGCCCGCCATGGCATCACCATGTGGTCGTCGACCCAGGTTCCCCACAGCCTCAAGGCCACCCTTGTCGGCTACTTGGGTCTGCCCGAAAACGCGGTCCGGGTGATCGCCCCCGATGTCGGCGGGGCCTTCGGCGTGAAGCTCCAGCCCTATCCCGAAGAGGTCATCCTCGGCTTGGCCGCTGAGCGGGTCGGCCGCCCGATCAAGTGGGTCGAGGATCGCTACGAGCACTTCCTGGCGTCCACCCACGGCCGCGAGCAATACCACGACGTGGAGGTCGGCTACGACGACGACGGCCGGATCCTGGCCATCCACGATCACGCCGTCACCAACACGGGCGCCTACCTACAGCGGTTGACCCTGGTGGAGCCGTTTATCGGGGTCTCCATGTTGTCGGGCCCCTATGTCATTGAGCATCAGCAGTTGGTGTCGACTGTGGTGATGACCAACACCACGCCTCTCAATCCCTTCCGAGGCGTGGGCCATGTCCAGGCCGCGTTCACCATGGAGCGCATCATCGACCTGATTGCCGCCGCTGTTGGCATTGACCCGGGCGAAGTTCGGAAGCGCAACATGTTCTCCGCCGATGTTTTCCCCCTCCATCGTGGCATCGGAAACGTGTTGGCGGGTGAGATCATCTACGACTCCGGCGACTATCAAGAGTGCTTGAGCCGGGCTTTGGCCACCGCTGAGTGGGACGAATTCCGGCGTGAGCAAGAAAGCGCTCGAGCCGATGGCCGTTATCTCGGCATCGGCATCGGCTTCTTCGTCGAGGAGACCGGGCTGGGCCCCTACGAGAGTGGCCGGGTCCGAGTTGAGCCGTCGGGGCAGGTGATCGTGTTCACGGGAGCATGCAGCAGCGGACAAGGCCACGACACAGTGCTGGCACAGATCACTGCCGATGAGCTCGGGGTTGGCTTTGACGATGTCGTGGTGGTGCACGGAGACACTGATCTGGTGGCCAGTGGCGTGGGAACCTATGCCAGCCGAAGCGCGCCCATTGGCGGAACTGCGGTGCGCAATGCTGCCGGTTCGATCAAGGAACAGGCGATCCAAATCGCCGCCGAGATGCTCGAAGCCTCGCCCCAAGATCTCGAGCTGGCAGATGGAGAAGTCCGGGTCAAGGGTTCGCCGGCCAGCAGTGTCTCGTTAGCCCAGGTAGCGGGAAGGGTGGCTCCTGGCCAGCCGTTGCCCCTGGGGGTCGACAGCTACACCCTGGATGCCACCGACATATACCACCCTCCGACGAACACGTTTTCCTACGGCTGCCACGTAGCCACCGTCGAGGTGGATATCGACACCGGTGTGGTCACCCTGCTTCGCCATGTGGTGGTCAACGACTCTGGGACCTTGATCAACCCGTTGCTGGTGGACGGACAGGTGCAGGGCGGGGTGGCCCTCGGTATCGGGGGCGCGCTATTGGAGGAAATTGCCTACGGCGACGACGGCCAGCCGCTCAACGCCAACTTCATGGACTACCTGGTTCCCGCCATCGGCAACATGCCGGAGATGGTGGTCGAGCACATGACCGTCCCGACTCCCCTGAATGCCGATGGAATGAAGGGAGCGGGCGAAGGAGGCGCGGTTGGCGCGCCAGCGGCAATCGCTAATGCCGTAGCCGACGCCATACTCCCCCTTGGCGCCAAGATCACCGAGACGCCGCTGGGGCCGGAGACGGTCTACCGGGCGCTTCAAGACGCCAGCTAGCTGGCAATAGCAGGAATTAGAGGAGAGGAAGATGGCTGGGAAGGCACTGGCAGGCAAGAGGGCGGTTGTCACCGGCGGCGGCCGGGGGATTGGCCGAGCCATCGCGGTGGCGTTTGCCGAGGCGGGGGCCGATGTTGCGGTGAGCGGCCGCACGCCCGAGTTGCTTGAAGATACCGCCGCAGAGGTCCGCGCCCTCGGCCAATCCGCCGGAGCGAAGGCCGCAGACCTCACCGAGGTCGGGAGCATTCCCAGCGTTTTCGCGGAGCTAGCCGATGGGCTTGGGGGATTCGACATCCTGGTGAACTCCGCGGGAGTGCAGTTGACCGCGCCGGCGTTGGATGTCTCGGAGCAGGATTGGGATGCCACTCTCGATGCCAACCTGAAAGCGCTGTTCTTCTGCTGCCAAGCCGCGGGGAAGCACTTTGTAGAACAGGGCTCGGGCAAGATCATCAATCTCGCCTCCACGTTCAGCATTGTCGGCTTTCCTGAGTTCGCCGCCTACTGCGCTTCCAAAGGCGGCGTCATGCAGCTCACCCGGACGCTGTCTCTAGAGTGGGCCCCCCACGGCGTGAACGTCAATGCCATCGCTCCGACCGCGGTTCGAACCGAGATGAACGCCTATCTCCTCGACGACCCCGGTTTCTTGGAGGCGTTCATTCCCCATGTGCCGGCTGGGCGCGTCGGACAGCCGAGCGATGTTGCCGGTTCGGCGGTCTTCCTGGCCTCTCCGGCCTCAGACTTCGTCCACGGTCATCTGTTGTTTGTCGACGGGGGCTACACCGCGGTCTGATGTTGGCGTCGGGCTAGGCGAAGACCTCGGCGTCCTCAAGGTAGCCAGATGCCTCGGTGATCTTCACCACACCGTCAAGCTCCAGCGGGGCAGTCATCCCTTTGCGGGCGTACCACTCGCGAATCAAGGCAGGGCCATCGGTGACCAGCCCGAGGTGGAGGGAGATAACCATCAATGCGGCATCCTCAGCCTCTTGGCTTCCACCGGCCACAATGTCGCCGGGCACGATGACCCGAAAATCTCGATTGGCGGCGTCAAAGGCAGTGGAGATTACGCAGGCATCGGTCATGGTGCCGGTGAGAACCAGGTTCTTGATGTCGAGTTGACGGAGTAAGAACTCGAAATCGGTGGGGACGAAGGCGGAGAGGCGCTTCTTGGTGCGGACGTAGTAGTCGCCTTCTTCCTCCTCGACCATGATGTCGAGCCATTTGGTGCCTTCCCAGCTGTGCTGGTCCATCATCGGGTTTGGCGGCAAATACAGCTCGTATAGAACCCGCCAATTGGCCATGCGGTTGTACTGCTTGGAGTTCAGGTCGTCGATCCCGCCGTAGCGCTGCCAGTGCTGGACGTGGATAATCGGGATACCGACCGCCCGCGCCATACGGTGAAACATGTTGTGAGCGGGGATCTTGGCCCGGGCCCGGGGACAAGGACAGGACAGCACTTCTTCGGGTCCAATGTGGCCGCGGTGCATGTCAATGCAGGCGATGGCTGTCTTGTCGGGGTCGAGCCAGCGATCGAATGCATCCTCGAAGTTGCTGGTGCCCGAAGGCAAAACGACGCGATCTCTACCGTCCAGATAGGCATACATCTCGGTCTTCATTGGTGGCTCGGCTTTCATTTGACTGGCTGGGTGGGCCAGAGATTCTACCGTCGTGAATTTAATCGCAATGGCAGATGAGCGCCACCAACACCTAAGAGTGGTTCTGCGCTTCGAGCTGGTTGAGCACCCAATCGGGAGTGATCGGCAGGGTGCCGACCGCGCCGGGAGCGCCGAGCGCATGGCCTACTGCGGCAGCGATCGCACCGCCCGCACCGGCAATTCCGGCCTCGCCCGCCCCTTTAGCGCCCAATGGGTTCGTCGGCGTGGGGGCGTTTTCGAGAATCGCTGTCTCGATCGGCGGCAATTCGGCCGCGGTAGGGAGCAGGTAGTCCATGAAGTTGGCCGACTGGGGCTGGCCCCGCTCATCGAATGCGAACTCTTCGAGCAAGGCGCCCCCCAAGCCCTGGGCGAAACCTCCGAGCACCTGGCCTTCGACAAGCTGGGGGTTGACGGCCCTGCCCACTTCGCACCCCAGCCACACCCTATGCAGCCGCACTTGCCCCGTCTCTGCGTCGAGCGAGGCATCCACCACCACCGCTCCGTAGGGGTAGTTCATCCGCTCATCGATTCCGATCTCGCGAGCCCCGAGGCCGGGTTCCTCACCGCGGTCGGCTGATTCAAGCGTCCCGCACGCTTCGGCTATCTGGCCGAGGGTCAGCGTCCTTGCCGGGGCTCCGGCTACGTGTACCAGGCCATCGGCCAGGACCAGATCGTCGGTGGCGGCTTCGAGCAGGTCAGCGGCGATCCTCTTGGCCTTGTCGGCGGTGTGGCGGGCCGCGGCTTGCACGGCGACGCCGCCGATCACCGTCGAGCGGCTGGACCACGAACCCACCCCGTCGGGGATCAGGTCCGAGTCGCCGTAGATGACTTGTATTTGGGCCGGGTCAACTCCCAGCTCGTCGGCGGCGATCTGAGCCATCACGGTTTCGATGCCCTGGCCTGATGATGCTCCCCCGATGAACACCCGGACCGCCCCGGTGGTATCGATGTCCACTGCTCCCGTCTCGTAGAGGCCGAGCCCGCTCTTGTCCATGAAGACCGACAGGCCTACGCCCCGGTGATCCCCGTTCTCTGGCGCAAGTTCGCTATTCCACTGGGCGAGCTTCGCTCCCGCTTGGTCGATCAGCCCGATGAAGTCGCCGGAATCGAGTATGAACGACTCACCGGCCAGCTGGAACCCGGGCTCGTAGGGCAATTCGTCGGACGTGAGCAGGTTCCTCCGGCGGACTTCGGCCGGGTCGAGGCCGAATTCGACCGCGGCGACGTCCAACAGCTGCTCTCGGGCCACGGTCAGCTCGTAGCGGCCCGGCGCCCTATACGGACCCACCGGGGTCTTGTTGGTGGTGATGACATGGATCTTCGATGCGTAGGCGGGCAGTCGATAGGGCCCGGGGATCATTCCCAAGGTGAGTTCGGAGACAATCACACCGGTGGGGCGGATGTAGGCGCCCTTGTTGTGCCACACTTCCGCCTCAAGGCCAAGCAGGCGCCCATCGGTATCGAAGGCGGCCCGCAGAAGGTGGGTTTGCTCGCGGGCGTGGTTTGTGGTGGTGAGGTTCTCGGCCCGGTCCTCGATCCATTTGACCGGACCGCCGGTGAGGATTGCGGCGTAGGCAACCAGAAAGTCCTCGGGAAAGAAGTCGCCGCGGACTCCGAAGCTCCCACCGGCATCGGTGGAGCGCATGTGAATGCTGGCTGGCCGACGCGAAAGCAGGCGGGCCAGGACCTGTCGGTGATAGTGCGTGACGAGTGTCGCGCCCCAAACCGTGAGTTGGTCGCGGCCGGGGTCGAAGTCGCAGACCAGCCCTCTCGTCTCGAGCGGTACGCCGGAGTGGCGGCCGATCGAGACTTCCGTGGTCAACACCCGTGCCGCTTGGTCAAATGCGGACGCAATGTCGCCGTATCCCTTCTCCAGGACACAGATCTCGTTCGACGAGTCAGCCCAGAGAGACAGTTCGTCAGGGGCGCGGCGCATATCGACTACGGCATCGAGCGGGTCGATGTCGACGACCACCGTCTCGGCAGCATCCTCAGCCAGATACGGATCTTCGGCGAGAACAATTGCCACCGGTTCACCCACGTAGCGAACCCGGTCTTGAGCCAATACCGGTTGCAGTGCTCGTTCCAACCCGAGGCCGTCGAAGGGCAGCCGGAGCGGAATGGGCTCGACATGGGCGACATCAGCGCCGGTGAGCACCAAACGGACGCCGGCCATGGCCTCAGCTGCTGAAGTGTCGATCCCCACCACTTGACCGTGGGCATAGGTTGAGCGCACCGCCCTCATCCACAGTTGGCCGGGCAGATCGACGTCGTCGACAAATCGACCCGCACCACGCAAGAGACGAGGGTCTTCAAGTCGAGGTATGGAAGCCCCTACATTTCCCATGGTGCTGCTCCCGTCGACTTGGGCAAGCCGTTACGAGACCCCCACCGGACTTCCGGCCATGGCCAAGGCCAGGTCATCCATATCCAGCTCGTCCACATCCCGCTCCAGCACAACCCGCCCCCGATACATCACCGCCACGCGGTCGCTGAGCTTTAGCAGCTCATCGAGGTCCAAAGACAGAAGGAGCACGGCCGCGCCCGCCTCTTTGACTTGGAGGAGTCGGCGGTGAACGTAGTCCACCGCGCCAACGTCGAGTCCCCATGTGGGATTGTCGGCAATGAGGACCTTTGGGTTCCGCGAGAATTCGCGGGCTAACACAACCTTCTGCTGATTGCCGCCGGAGAGGGAGCCGGCCATAAGGCCTGAATCAGCGGGCCGAACGTTGTATTCCTCCAACAAGGCGTCGGATTGTCGCCGGATTCGCTTCCAGTCGAGGAGTCCCCGACGGCTGAACTTGCCCGCGGGGATCTCGTTGATGGCCAGGTTCTCGGCCAGGGTCATGTCCAGAATCAGCCCCCAGCCGTGGCGGTCTTCAGGAATGACGGCCAAGCCGCTGTCGCGTAGACGAGCCGGCTCGGAGCCAGTCATGTCCATGCCGTCAATCCGCACAGTGCCGGACTCGAGGTGGCTAAGCCCGGTGATGGCGTTGACGACATCGCGCTGTCCGTTTCCCTCCACTCCGGCGATCCCAAGAATCTCACCGGCCCGGACCGACAGGCTCAACCCGTCAAGGGAATTGCCCCCCACCCCAGTTGTGGCCAGATCGCTTACTTGGAGTATGGCGTCGACGTCGTCTTCCAACGACGTGTGGTCCACCTTGATGGTGCTGATCTCCCTGCCGGTCATCGCCCTGGTGAGGGTGCGTTCATCGAACTCTCCCCGTTCTACCTCTGCCACCTTCTTGCCGGCGCGAATCACGGTGACTCGGTCCGCCACCTGCGTGACTTCGGCCAGCTTGTGGGTGACCAGCACAATCGAATGCCCGCGAGAGCGCAGATCTTCCAAGATGCTCAGCAAATTCTCGATTTGCTGGGGCCCGAGCAGCGATGTCGGCTCGTCGAGAATCAGGATGCTGGCCCCGCGATAGAGAACCTTCAGGATCTCAACCCGTTGCTGAAGGTCGACCGGGAGATCGCGGACCGGAGTCGATGCCGGCATTGGCATTCCGAATTTGTCGGCCAGCGCGGTGATCTCACGACGAACGGCCAGGGGCTTGAGGCGCAGGTCTAGGACCGGGCGCGATCCGAGCACGATGTTCTGCGCCACCGTGAACGTGGGGACCAGTGAGAAGTGCTGGTGCACCATCCCGATGCCCAGCGCGAGGGCGTCATGGGGGGATGTGATTTCGGCAGGCTTCTCTCTGACCAAGATGGAGCCGGAATCGGGCAGGACATGGCCGAACATGACGTTCATCAGCGTGGTCTTGCCGGCGCCGTTCTCACCGAGCAGGACATGGATCTCGCCGGCCCGCAGGTCGAAGTCGATGCCATCGTTGGCTTGAACATCGCCGAAGCGCTTGGAGATGCCCCGGAGTTCTACAACCGTCTCAACCACAGCGAATCAGCTCCCTCGGGTGCTTTTGGGTCACCTCAACTCCGTCGGGACGAAGCCACATTGAGTCTCCCACTTGGACGCCTGCTCGTGCCGAAAGGTCGATGACATTGGGCTGAACAACCAGGACCGTGCCGTCGGGATAAGACCAATCGTCGGGATGGGTGGCACCGCGATTTGAACGGGTGCGAACAATGGGGGCCAGATAGCCGCCGCCGCCGTAACAATGCACGAGATCGTCCCAGATGTCGAAACCCGCTTGGTGTATGGACTCGGCTCGGTCCAATACCTCACCGATTGTCGTCCCAGTGCGCATAGTGCTCACAATGCTGGAGTATGTGTTCTCTGCTACTTCGTACATCTCCTGGTAGAGCGGCGTGGGTTCCCCCTCGATACAGAGTGTTCTCAGGATCTGTCCGGTATAGCCCCAAAAGGTGGTGCTGATCTCGGTCACCAAAATGTCTCCGGATTGGATAAGCCGGTCGGGCTGGTATTGGTGGGGCACGAAAAACTCCGGATTAGCCATGGAAGTGGTGAGGGTGAAGTGGATGAGGTTGGTCCCGCGGCGATCGAGATAGACGCTCTCGATCACCTTGGCCAGCTCGTACTCGTTCATCCCCGGTGTGGCATGTGACGCCAGCGCCGCCACGGCGTCGTCATTCATGCTGGAGGCGATGCGGACGTACTTCATCTCCTCTTCGGTCTTAGTCTGGCGAATGGCGTAGTAGTCGGCGTTGAGATTGACCAGGCGCTCTGACCCGAAAGCGGCCGCGTCGGTGTAGGGGACCACACCTATTGTGCCGATGCGGCGGTACCCGTTGAGGCGCTCGGCCACGCGGGCTACCAGATCTGAATGATCGTCGCCGCCGAAGCTGATGTTCTCAATGGTTGAGATTCGCTCGGCGTCAGGAATGTGATTCCAGAGCCGAACCACCATTTCCGGGTCGGCGTCGCGGGGCACGATCAAATACACCGGGAACAGCGGCGGCCAGTTGCAGTAGTACTGGACCGACGTGTCGTGAGGCCCCGTGGCCCCGCCGATCAAAACAGCATCGAGGTCATCGCGTTCCATGAGCTCTCGAAGCTGGCGATAGCGACTAGCCATCTCCTCGGGTGAGTATCTCGGGTAACCGTTGACTTGCGGGATCTCATCCATTGATGGCCCTCCAGATCTTCTCGGGGGAGAGGGGCATATCGAGATGTTCTACACCCCATGGTGCCAAAGCGTCGAGAACCGCGTTGTGGACCGCCGGTGTCGTCCCGATGGTGGTGGCCTCGCCGATGCCCTTGACGCCCAGCCTGTTCAAAGGCGTTGGCGTCACCATGCTGTTGATTTCATAGGAGGGCAGCTCTCGGGCCGAGGGGGCGAGATATTCGAGCAGTGTCGACGTCATGGGTTGTCCATCGGCGGCGTAGGCCAACTCCTCCCATAGGGCTTGGGCCGCTCCCTGGGCGATCCCACCGTGCTGTTGGCCTTGGGCGAGCATGGGGTTGATGACGTTGCCGCAATCGTCAACGGTGATATGGCGGATCATCCGCACCGCTCCGGTTTCGCGATCGACCTCGACAACCGATATGTGCGAACCCGACGGATATGTCCGGGCCCCTTGATCGAAATCGAATTCCACCGCCAACGGTGCCAGGTCTGCCCAACCGATCGCGGTGGCGGGGCTGCCAATGATGCCGACCCCGACACCTTCGTAAATGACCATGTCGGCGGTATTGGCCTCCAAACGCTCAGCTGCCAGCACGCAGGCCTGTTCCACAACTGCTCTTGCCGCCTCGTCGACGGCGCTGCCGGCCAACTGGAGTGAACGCGAGCCATAGGTTCCATTTCCACGGGGAACGACGCCGGTATCCGACTGGACAACGCGGACCTTGTCTATCGGCAGGCCCAATTGGGCGGCGGCGATCTGGGCGTACGTGGTCTGGTGGCCTTGACCCTGAGACGAAACACCGCAGAGAACGGTGGCGCTTCCATCCAGTTCGATGGCGACGGAGGCAAACTCCTCCGTGGGTCCGTTACCGGTCACCTCGATGTAGCTGGAAACACCGATTCCCAGGAGCCACTGGTCGCCTCGGGCCCGACGCAGGGACTGCTCCTGACGCAGTGACTCATAACCGGCCAACTCGGCGACTCGGTCAAGAGTCCCGCGATAGTTGCCGGAGTCGTACACCGCGCCGCTGGGGGTGACGTGGTCGGTGCTGTGACTCTCGAGAAGGTTGCGCCGTCGGAGCTCAACCGGGTCCATTTGGAGCTCACGAGCCAACAGATCCATCGACCGCTCGAGGAAAGCAGTGGCCTCCGGCCGCCCCGCTCCTCGGTATGCGCCAACCGGTGCCGTGTTCGTCACCATGCTCCGTGCTCTGAAGTCAACCCGGGGGATGCGATACGTCCCTGTGCACATAAGCCGGGTGTAGTTGGGGAGCCAAGCGCCGACATGAGGGTAGGCGCCGGCATCGGCAATCACTTCGACTCGGATGCCGGTGATCGTTCCGTCTCGTTTGGCGCCTAACGCAACCCGTTGAATTTGGCCCCGTCCGGGAGTCATATTGAGCAGATTCTCGGAGCGGGTCTCCTGCCAGGCCACCGGCTGGCCGGTTCGATGGGCGATTGCCGCCACCACGATGTGCTCGGGATAGGTATGGCCCTTGGCCCCGAATCCTCCCCCCACTGCTGGGGCGATCACCCGAACGCGGTTCGGATCGAGATTCAGAGCAGCAGCAACAGACGCCTGGTTGTCCCACGGAAACTGCGTGGAGACCCAAATGCACAAGCCGGCGCCATCGTCGTCGGGCACAACCAGGATGCTGTTGGTCTCCAAGGGCACCGGAGCCAGCTTCTGATTGACAAACGCGGCCTCGACGACCACCTCGGCGTCCTCGAGCGCAGAGGGATCCACCAGCGGCTCGACTTCGAACGCCACTTCACTGCTCTCCTCGGCCGAGACCACGGCGGGGAGTGATTCGATCTCCACCTCCACGTCACCGGCGAGATCCTGGGCTTCAGCAAAGCTCCTGCCGGTGACGACGGCGATCGGGTCTCCGACATATCGAATCTTGTCCACCACCAGTAGATCTCGCGCGTACCGGTCGGGAGTTGGTGGCCACGGCACGAGCTTGGGCAACTCCAGCGACGCAGCGGTGTATAGGCCGGGGCTGCCGATCACGCTCACGAGCTTGCCGTGGGCAACGGGGGAGCGGATGAAGCAGGAGTGAAGCGTGTCGCTGGTGATGAGGTCGGCGGTGAACGGCTGGTTGCCGGTCAGCAGGCCATCATCCTCGACGCGTAAAACGGAATTGCCAAGGATGCTCAACTAGAGAGTGCTCAGCTCGGCGGCACATAGGCGATCAGGTCCATGAGGAACTGGGCGCCGGGTACTTGAAGTGGCCCGCCGATCTCCAGAGTTGTCGACGCGGGCCGATCACCGGGGAAGTAGCTGGCCCACTGTTCGATGGACTGCTGGAAATGGGTGAAGTCGTCGTGGAAGCACTGGCGTCTCACGATGTTCTCCACGCTGGTGCCAGCCGCCTCGCAGATAGCCGAGACGTTGTCCATGATGTAGGCCATCTGGAGTTTGGGAGGTTGCCCGTACCACGGGAACTCCGGATGGCGCTGGACCGACGCAGGCAGGTTGCCGAGTTCGTCATAGGCAATGGCGGTGCTGAAGAACAGGAAATCGCCCGCTTTGACGGCCTGAGGCTCGTGCCACGGCGGCTGAACGGCATCAGAGGTCTCTATCGTCTCTATTTCGATCGAAGCATCGTCGGCCAAGACCTTGAGGGCGATCTCGATACGGCTTCCCTTGCCGCCCAGCCCCATGTAGGGAATCACCACGCGGGCCGGAGGGTTCTCGGGGAACCACTGCTTCCAAACTCTTTCCATTCCGGCAAAGTCGCCCGGGCTGGCCAGATACACGGTGGCCTTCACGGTGTTCCGGATCGAACCACCGGCGGCCTGGACGATCTTCTCCAGTTTCTGGAGGACGTATTCGGTTTGGCTCTCTATCTCCGATCCGTACCAGTAATACGGATTGACCCGAGCTTCGGGGGCGATGCCGCTGGGGGTGCCCATGTCCTTGTCCTGGAGGTAGTCGCCCATCCAGTCGACGGGAATCTCTCCGGCGCAGAAGATCCAGTCGCCCCGCCGAATGGCCGGCGAATAGCCGGCCAACGGCGACGGGACGCCCTCGGGGACTTCGAAGCCCTCGCTGCCGCCGCCAGGGATGGCGATCATGTCGACTTCGAGGATGGTCTTGTTCACAAGCAGCCCGGTTTCGCGGATGCCCATTCCGGTTGAGGCCGGCCGCGGCGGGTGCACATACTCGTCGCGAGTCCGCAGATACGGGGTGATGCTGATCTTGGGCCAGGAGTTGCCCTCCCAGAATTCGTCGATGGTCGGATGGGGAGAGGAGAACCACTGGTAGATCCGCACGATGTCGGTGGCAATGTCGCAGCCCGCTGCCTCCAGGGTCATTTGGAGGTTTTGCAGCACAAAGTGAGATTGAAGCTCGAGGGCGTCGTATCCGTTGGGGTTGCGACCGTCACCGCCGGCCTCGGGCGCGAGACCCGTCACGAAATCCGACGCCAACTGTCCGGCTACAAAGACCCATCCACCGGCCTTGATTGCGGGACTGTAGGGCATGAGGGGTTTGGGCTCACCGCCCCATACGGCAACGCGATCGTTCTCAGCCATGATGTCCTCTCCTGTTCAACTTTCGTTGTTGTTCGATGTTCCTATGGTCGTGGGGGGTCGCGACGGCAAGCACTTGGCGCATTTTCGTAGAACTTACCCGGGGGCGGGAACCGAAGTTCCACGCCCCGGGCAAGCCCATTGCTCAAGACCGTCGGCTGGTTAGCGTGGCGTGCAGCCGAGAGCAGTTACGTCGATGGATGCAGCAGAACCAGCGGCACCGATGGTGGGGTCTCCGGCAGTCTCATCGGGGATGGTGATCTCCCCGGTGCGGACCTTGGCATCGATGTCTTCGAAGATCGCCCAGTCTTCATCGGTGAGCACACCGGCATTGTCATACAGCGGTGCGGCGATGATGCCGGCAGTGTTCGTGACGTCGAACTGATGGTACGACCCCGGACCGATCTCGCCGGCGTAGGCCCGCTCGATCATGGCTTGGCCGGCATCGGCCAGTCCGTGAACCGCCGAAGTGAGCACGACGTCGGGAGCGATGTCGAAGCTGTCGTAGTACGACGGAACCACCCAAACCTGGGTGTCTGCTTCCTGGGCGGCATCGATGATGCCCAGCACCGCTTGGTCAGTAGCCGAAAGGATCACATCGGCGCCGCTGGCGATGAGGGACTGCGCGGCCGCTTTGGCCACCGCGGTGTCGACCCAGGTGTTGATGTACTCCTGTTCGAAGCCGATGTCGGGATTCACGCACCGGGCACCCAGGTGGAATGCCTCGGGCTGGCGGGTCAGCGCCGGGAACTCGAAGCCATTGAGTGAGCCGATTGTTCCGGTCTCTGTGGCCAGTGCGGCGATGACACCGGTCAAGAAGTTGGCGTTGTGCTGATCGACCTCCACCCAGCACATGTTGTCGGGAATCGGCGGCGCATCCGGAGCAGGATGGTGAGGTGCCATGCAAATTTGAGTATCAGGGAAGTTGGTTGCTACCTGGATCGCGGGGTCGACCATGGCGCCATGGGCAAAGAGAAGGAAGTCGTAGCCCTGGTCGGCGAACGCCGAACCTTGCTGAACATAGGCATCCGGCTCATTGAGCAGCTCGACGAACTCAAGTTCGAGGTTCGGAACATTGGCAGCCGCCGCCTGAGCGCCATCCCACCATGCGTTCGACCAGCTGATGTCGTCGTTGGTCCCCGGGTAGAAGAAGGCGACGCGGAACGGCTCCATCGGCTCCGGTTCTGGTTCTGGTGCGGGGGCCTCCGTCGCGGCCGGTTCTGGTTCTGGTGCGGGGGCCTCCGTCGCTGCCGGCTCTGGCGCCGGAGCCGCGGGCTCGTCATCGTCGTCGTTCCCGCAGGCGGCGACGACCAGCGCGAGCGCGAAAAAGATGGCTAGAAATTTCAATAGTCGATGGATTGACATATCCCCCCCTAGGATTTAGGCCCTTTCGGCCTCACCACTAAATGTAGAGCGCAATCGTCGTAAGCGCCAGCGAGGTCACGCCCGACCTGCCGCCTCCCGCCGCCACGGGATGCCCACCGCTGCCGGATACCGGCTGCCTCGCGACAACAACACGGCGAGCACGGTCGCGACATAGGGCAAAGCCAGCCAGACCTGGCTGGGAACGCCTTCGGTCAGGTCCACCCGGCCGGCAACGAACTGGAGGGCCTGGCTGAGACCGAACAATGCCGATACGGCGAGCGCCCAGAACGGGTTCCATCGGGCAACCACCACCACGCCAAGGGCGATGAAGCCGCGGCCTTCGGTCATGCCCGGCACAAATCCGCCAGCCGAAGACATAACCAGGGCGCCCCCGCCTAGCGCCGCCAATCCGTTGGCCAGGATCACAGCCGGATAGCGCAAACGCTGCACGTCGAGCCCGCCGGACTCGGTGGCATGAGGTCGCTCGCCCGCGGCCCGGGCGTACAAGCCCCACCATGTGCGATATATCAGATAGAAGACGAGGACAACGATGGCCAGAGTGATCCAGAACATGGCGTCCTGTCCGTTGAGCACGTCACCGACCTTGGGAATATCGCCGAGAAGGGGGACGTCCAACGGCGAAAGCGTTGGTCCGATCTGGCCGCCGACGAATCGGTCGTCCAGCAACCCGGTGAGACCGAGCGCGAACACATTGAACAGAAGGCCGGTCACGATCTGATCTGTGCCCCGGTAGACGTAGAGGAACGCCAAGATCACCCCGGCGCCCATCCCGGTGATCCAGCCTAGGACCAGTGCCAGCGTGACGCTCTCGGTATTGATTCCCACCAGCGCGGTGATGAGCGCCCCGATCAGCATCGATCCCTCGATGCCCACATTGAGGACGCCGCTACGCTCGGAAATGGTCTCGCCCAGTGCCGCCAGCAATATCGGCACCATCAACTGCAAGCCAGTGGCGAAGAAGGCGATGACGACGGCTTCGGTTGGCATCAGTCGCTCACGTTCTGGGCGTAGCGGAATCGGATGACTCCGGTGACCATCAGCAAGATCACGAAAACGGCAACGATGATGTCACCCAACGAGGGAGATATATCCGCGGAGGCTTGCAGGCTGTTGCTCCCCACCCGCAGCATTGCGAACAAGAAGGCAGCCGGAATGATCATCGGGGGTTTCAATCTGGCCAGTAGCGCCACGGCAATGCCAATGAATCCGTAGTTGCTGGAAAAGTTGATGTCGAGATCGTCGAAGATTCCGGCGACGGCAACCCCGCCGGCCAGTCCGGCAAACCCGCCAGCCACCATGAAGGTAAGCAAGGTCACCTGCTTGGTCCGGACCCCGGCCAGTCGGGCGGTGTTGACGTTGGCCCCGATCGCTCGAATGGAAAAGCCAAGCGATGTCTTGGCCATCAAGAGCCAGGCCAGGGCAGCCGCCAACACGGCGATGACCACGCTGATGTCGACGGTAGCGTCCTTCCAGATCACCGGGAATTTCGCGTTCTCGGCTATCGAGATGGTCTTCTGGCTAAAGGGGTCGGGCCAGACCTCGGAAATTATGTAGTTGGCGATGAACACGGCGACAAAGCTCAACATCAGCGTCGTAACGATCTCGCTCGCGCCGTAGAAGGCTTTGAGGGCGCCGGGGATAAGGCCCCAAATCGCTCCACCGATAAACGAGCCCAGGATGACGATGACGACGAACAGTGGTCTTGGGGTGCCAGACGGCAATTCGATTCCCAGGAATACCGCAGCGATTGCGCCGGCGAACATCTGGCCTTCGCCCCCGATGTTCCAGAGTCTCGACGTAAACGGCAAGGCAGCAGCCAGTCCGGTGAGCGCCAGAATGGCGCCGATCATGAGGGTCTGCCCAAGGAAGAACGGCTCGATAAGCGACCCTTCGATGATTGCCTTGGCCGCCTCCCATGGATTGGCTCCGATGGCCAGGATCAGCACGGCAATGAGGACGAGGGTGAGAATCAGCGAATAGATGGTGTTGACATAGGCAGGCAGCTCTGAGCCGGTGGACAGCCTCCACCAAGGTCGCGCCGGTTGCCCGATTTCGTCGGCTTGGCTCACCAACTCCCCCCGCTGTCAGTAGGCGGGAGACTAGCCGCGACTCTTGAACTTCGCTCAAAATGGTCGGCCACCGGGGACGGCAATTCCGGGGTACGTGGTACCGTTCGGCTCATAGAGGACATCCGGCGTGAACAGGTGCAAGTAGTCCGAGCCTCGGAGCCCGGGCCGGTTTTGCCTGTCGTTGAGACTGGTGGATCGTCACGTGCCGTGGTGTGGCCTGGATCGGGGGCGCAGCAGCGATCCTTGCACCTCATAAACCTCGATCCCGGTGGGCGCACCGTTGATCTGAGCCATGGCTCGGAATGCGTGTACCACGTCTCAGCCGGTTCCGGAACCATGGTCGATCTCGATACCGACGAGAACCACGAGGCCATAACCGGATCTATGTTCCTCATCGAGCCGGGAACGAACTACCAGTTCACCGCGGGGCAGCAAGGGGCTGTCCTCGTGGGAGGGCCCTGTCCTCCCGATCCTGCGCTCTACAAGCATCTAGGAGATTGAACAATGGCGATCAAGCAATTCCACCGAGACAAGCCCGACCACTACATGCCATTGATCTCCAAAGACGCCCGCCTCGTGGTTTGGCCCGGGGTGGGCTCTGAGATGGCGAACATGAACTACGTCGTGCTCGAGCCCGGTGAGGAGAACGTTCCCCATGCTCATTCCGAGTCGGAAGACACAATCTTCATTCTCGAGGGTCGCGGGTCGGTCGCTGATCTCGACAACGACTGTGTGCTCGAGTTCCAAGCTGGCGACACAGTTCATGTGCCCATGGGGGTCAAGCACGCGGTTCGGGCTGACCGCGGCAGCCGGATCGTGAGCGTCGGCGGGCCATGCCCCCCTGACAGATACTTGCTCGAACTGTGCGGCGCCCTGTGACGCGGCCTGTCACCATCGGGCTGGCCCAGATGGGCAGCCCACCCGGAGACGCCGGAGCAAACCGAGCAGCGACAGCCGAAGCGGCAAAGCTGCTGTTCGACCAGGGGGCCCAATTGATCGTACTGCCCGAGTTGGCTGTGCCCTGGTACACGGTGGACCCAGATGAGGTCGCCCTTACAGCCGAGTCCCTAACCGGGCCAACCGTTGATGCTTGGACTGCGGTCGCGGCCGATCACTCGGGGATCATCGTTGGGGGTCTCTGCGAACGCGATGGCGAAGCGTTCTACAACACCGCAGTTGTCGTCGACCAAACCGGGGTCATCGGCCATTATCGCAAGCTGCACCTGTTTGCCGAAGAGAAGTTGTCATTCACGCCGGGTGACCGTGGCCTTCCGGTGGTCGATACCCCAATGGGGCGATTGGGCTTGTGCATCTGTTACGACCTGCGATTTGTCGAAGTAGTCAGGGTGCTGGCGCTGTCGGGCGCCGAACTCATCTGTGTACCCACTGCTTGGATCACTGGCTTTGACACGGCGCGTTGGAACGCGGAGGGCCTCTCTACCCAGGCGCAGGGTGCCGTGTTGCAAGCGAAGCTGAGCCAGGTCTTCATCGCCTGTGCGAGCCAGGTGGGAGTGTTCCCAGGCTTTGACTTTCTGGGATCGTCCGTGGTGGTGGACAGCTTTGGCGAAGTGGTCGCCGGTCCACTTCCCGGAACCGAGGACGAATTGCGAATTGTGACCATCGACCTCGCCGACGTGCAGCGGGCAGAGGCCCGAGGAACGCTGATCAGGCCCCGAGCCGACCGTCGCACCGATGTCTACGGTCTGTCGTACGACGGCACAGTGTTGTGAAGCCGGCAGCTTTCCACTACGAGCGGCCCCATGATGTAGCCGAAGTCCTGGATCTTCTGGCCGAGCACGGCGATGAGGCCAAGATCCTGGCTGGCGGGCAGAGCTTGGTCCCGATGATGAATTTCCGCCTGGCCCGGCCTGAAGTCATCATCGACATCGGGGTGGTTCCCGGCCTCGATCACCTGGTCACCCACGAGGAGTACGTTGCCATTGGAACCCGGGTGCGTCACATCGAACTGGAGCAACCCGCTACCGACGGGCCGCTGGGTTCGATATTGGCCGACGCGGCAAGACACGTCGGCCATCTCCCTATCCGCTTGCGGGGCACGTTCGGCGGCTCCATCGCCCATGCTGATCCCGCCGCGGAGTGGTGTCTTTTGGCCCAAACGCTGAATGCCGATGTTGTTGTCGCATCCACTCGCGGAGAACGGATGATCGCGGCCGCTGACCTATTCCAATCGGCGTTCGTTACTTCCATTGCCGACGATGAACTGCTTACTCAAGTGCGTTTGCCCTGTTTGGATTCCGACTGGAAGACCGGGTTCTCCGAATTCAGCCGCCGGGCCGGTGACTTTGCCGTGGTTGCTGTGGCCAGTGCAGTCAGGCTCGTAGATGGCCGGATCGCCGAGGCCCGGATCGGCGCGGCAGGGGTGGGGGCGATACCCGTTCGCTTGTCCCAAACTGAGATGATGTTGGTCGGTCACCCGCTGGGCCCTGAAACCATCGACGCCGCCTCTGAGGTTGCCGGCGGCGAAGTCGACCCCCGCGGTGACATCCACGGATCGGCTGACTATCGCCGCGATCTCGTACGTGCTCTGACTCGTCGAGCGCTTTCGTGACTCTGACCGATCCCTGGGTTGGGCGTTCAATTCGTCGTGTCGAGGATCCCGCCCTCGTTCGCGGTGACGGTCGGTATGTCGGCGATGTGGCGATCGGGATGGAGACGGCGCGGTTCATCCGCAGCACTTCAGCCACGGGAGTGATCCGATCCATCGACGGGCCCTGTTACACGGCGGCCGATCTCGACGCGGCCGGTGTCGGCGAGATCGAGGCTGTTATTCACCGACCGGACTTTGTAAATGTTCGACAACCTTTGCTGGCCCGCGACCGAGTGCGTTACGTAGGCGAGCCCATCGCCGTTGTGGTGGGTCGATCGCCGGAAGAGGCCGAAGACCTAGCTGAGCAGGTCATTGTTGAGTTGGATCTTGACGACGAAGCACTGGTCCACCCTGGCAATGGCGATACCAATGCGGTCATTGAGGCGGAGTTTGCCACCGAGGACATCGAAGAAGCCCTCGACCATGCCGATCATCTCGTGGAAGTTGTGCTCACATCTCATCGACAAGCCGCGTTGCCCCTCGAGACGCGGGGAGCCACCAGCGAGTTCGACCGGCGAACCGGACGTCTAACAATCCACGCGTCCACGCAGGCTCCCCACATTGTCCGCACCGCCATAGCCGATCTTCTTTGCATCCCCGAGGCTGACATCCAGGTCGTCGCCCCCGATGTGGGCGGCGGATTCGGCCAGAAGCTGCCGCTGGCCCGTGAAGATGTGGTGGTGGCATGGCTGGCCTTGCAGCGGCGGGGGAGCGTGGCCTGGATCGAGGATCGTTCGGAGAACCTCACCTCGTCATGGCACAGCCGGGATCAGGTGTATCGGGTAAAGGGTGGCTTCAGCACCGACGGCGACCTCGTGGCGATCGACGCAGACATCTCCTGCGACGTGGGGGCGTGGTCGTGCTATCCGTTTACCTGGGGGGTGGAACCCCTGATGGCCATGGGCGAGATGTGCGGGCCCTACAAGGTGGCCCACTACCGGGTTCGAACCCGAGGGGAAAGTAGTTTTACCTGCCCAGTCGCGCCTTACCGTGGAGTCTCCCGTCCGGCGATCACCGCCTCGCTGGAACGGCTGATGGACACCGCAGCACGTCGCTTGCGGATCGATCCTGGGGAGATCCGCCGCCGAAACTTGGTGACCGACTTTCCCCACACCACGGTGACCGGTGCTGTTTTGGATGCGGGCACCTATGTGGAGTCGCTCGACGCGGCGCTCGAGCACTTCGACTTGGATGAGTTTCGGGATCGCCAGACAGCGGCCCGTGACCGCGGCAGTCCCCTGCTCGGAGTCGGGATTTCCACGTTTGCGGAGCGGACGGGATACGGCACGCCCGTGTTCGCCACTCGGGCAATGGGGGTGACACCCGGATATGAGATGGTCACCATGAAAATGGATCCATCCGGATATGTCGAAGCGGCCATCGGCGCATCACCGCACGGTCAAGGATTAGAGACAACGCTGGCGCAGGTCATTGCTGATCAACTGGCCATCGATGTTTCCCGAATTCGCATTGTCCACGGCGACACCGACCGCGCCCCCTATGGCTGGGGCACTTTTGCCAGCCGCTCCTTGGTGATAGCCGGTGGCGCCGTCCAAATCGCGGCGGGACATTTGAGAGACCGGTTGGCGGAAGTGGCGGCGGCGGTGCTCGAAGCCAACGCTGACGACATCGTCTTTGCCTCTGGTCGGGTGACCGTGGCCGGGACGGACGTCGGGGTTCCTATCGCGGAGTTGGCGCGGATCGCGCACCACCACACCGAGCGCCTCGAACCGGGCACTCCGGCCGGGCTGGCGGTAGAGGCCTCCTACGATCCTGTGGGCACGTTCTCGAACGCGTGTCACATTGCCGAGGTGGAGATCGACCCCGAAACCGGCGCGACTACCGTGAAGCGGTTCGTCGTCGCCGAGGATGCGGGCCGGTTGATAAATCCGATGATCGTCGATGGACAAATCCGCGGCGGTGTGGCGCAGGGAATAGCGAACGCGCTGTTCGAAGAGGTCGTATACGACGACGACGGGAACATATTGACTTCGACGCTCATGGACTACCTGCCGCCCACCGCGGCCGAGATTCCCGATATCGAGATTCGGCAC
>VYDF01000306.1 GCA_009843565.1 Acidimicrobiia bacterium
ACCAACTACATCTTGAGCCAGATGACCGAGCACGGCACCAGCTACCACGATGCCCTGGCCGACGCGCAGTCGCTGGGGTTTGCCGAGCGCGACCCCACCGACGACGTGGAGGGGTTCGATGCCGCTTCCAAGGCGTCCATCATCGCCACGGTGGCCTTCGGAGCCCGGGTACTGGCCGGAAGCGTGAATCGGGAGGGCATCTCCGGCATCGGCGCCGCCGATATCGCCCACGCCCAGCGGCTGGGCTATGTGGTCAAGCTCCTGGCCATCGCCGAGCGGGTGGGAGATGTGGACGGCAAGCCCGAGCTGGCTGTGCGAGTGCACCCGGCCATGGTGCCAGCCGACCATCCGCTGGCCTCGGTACGGGACTCCTTCAACGCAGTGTTTGTGGAGGGAGATGCGGTCGGGGATCTGATGCTGTACGGCAGGGGAGCGGGCGGGCGGCCGACGGCCAGCGCCGTGCTGGGCGATCTCATCGACGCGGCCGGCAATCGGTGCCGGGGCACATGGACCCCCATCGGCACCCTGAGTGATGCTGTGATCTGCCCCATCGACGATCTGGAGTCGGAGTACTACATCAACATGGAGGTACTCGACCGGCCCGGCGTCTTGGCCGCGGTGGCAGGGGTGTTCGGGCGACACGGGGTGAGTATCCGCTCCATGGAACAGGAGGGCCTGGGTGATCAGGCCCGGCTGGTGTTCATCACTCACGAGGCCACCGAGCGTGACGTCCAGGCCACGCTGGGTGATCTCCGGGAACTGGATGCGGTGCGGAGCGCGCCCGGTCTGCTGCGAGTGATCAGCCAGTGAAGTACATCAGCACTCGGGGCCGCGCCCCGGTTTTGGACTTCGGCGATGTCTTGTTGGCGGGTTTGGCCTCCGATGGGGGGCTGTACGTGCCCGACCGTTGGCCAGAGCTGTCACCCGAAGCGCTGAGCGGGAGCCCTGGCCGGGGCGACTACGCCGATTTGGCTGCCGAGGTGATGTGGCCCTTCGTGGACGGGGCCTACTCCCGCGCCCGGTTTGACGAGTTGGTGCGGGACGCCTACGCGGCGTTCGACCACTCCGAAGTGGTGCCAATGGTGGAGTTGGGCGACGGACTCTGGCTCATGGAGCTGTTCCACGGGCCGACACTGGCCTTCAAAGACATCGCCTTACAGCTGGTGGGGCGCCTATTCGACGAGGAGCTGGCGCGGCGGGGGGAGCGGGTAACCATTGTCGGGGCCACCTCAGGCGATACGGGGGCGGCGGCCATCGAGGCGGTGCGCGACCGGGAGAACATCGAAATCGTGATCTTGCACCCCCACGGGCGAGTCTCGGAGATGCAGCGGCGACAGATGACCACCGTCGACAGCGCCAACGTCCACAACGTGGCCATTGAGGGCACATTCGACGACTGCCAAGACCTTGTGAAGGCCATGTTCGCCGATGTCGAGTTCCGGGCCGACCAACGACTGTCGGCGGTGAACTCCATCAACTGGGCCCGGGTCATGGCCCAAACCGTGTACTACGTGGCGGCCGTCACCCGATACGGGTTGACGCGGGTGTCGTTCTCGGTGCCCACCGGCAACTTCGGCAATGTGCTGGCTGGCCACGTCGCCCGCCAGATGGGCCTGCCGGTGGACCGCTTCATCGTGGCCAGCAACCGCAACGACATCTTGACGCAGTTCTTCACCACCGGCTCGATGGCCATTTCCGAAGTGCACCCCACGATGTCGCCCAGCATGGACATCCAGGTGTCGTCCAACCTTGAGCGGCTGCTGTTCGAGCTGCTGGATCGGGACGGGATTCGCACCGCCAAACTGCTGGAGGACTTCCGGGCCACCGGTGAGATGAGGATCGATCCCCGCATCTCCGCGGAGTTGAATCAGAACTGGTCGGGAGTACGGGTGGACGAGGATGAGACCACCGCCGCCATCGCCGAGCTTTTTCGGGACACCGGCATGATCGTCGATCCCCACACTGCGGTGGGTCTGGCCGCCGCCCGTCACACCCGACGCGACGCCGACGGGGCCATGGTGGTGATGGCCACCGCCCACCCGGCCAAATTCGGTGATGCAGTGGAGGCCGCCATCGGTTCGCCCGCACCGCTGCCTCCCGCGCTGGCTGAGTTGGCCGACCGCACCGAGCGATGCGAACGCCTTCCCAACGACTTGAGGGCGGTGAAGGCCCATGTCGCCCAGTGTTCGGCACGAGCTTTCGGATAGCGGCTGACCACAATTGATCTGGCAGAATCGAGCATCGTGAAGTTCGTGGTGTGTGTGGCCAGCCTGCGGTGCTGTCGAACAGAGCAAGAGAGTCGTTCATCGTGAAATACGTGGTGTGCATACCCGACGGGTGCTCGGATCTGCCGGTGCCTGAGCTTGACGGGGCCACCCCATTGGAAGCGGCTCGCACTCCGGTGCTCGACGCCCTGGCTGCCCGGGGACAGGTGGGATTGGCCCAGGTCATCCCTCCGGGAATGCCGCCGGGTAGCGACGTGGGCAACATGTCCATCTTCGGTTACGACCCCACCCGCTACCACACGGGGCGCTCGCCCATTGAAGCTGCCGCACTAGGCCTCACCCTCACCCCCGACCAGGTGGCCTATCGCTGCAATCTGGTCACGGTGACCGAAGACGGCATCATGGCCGACTTCTCCGGAGGCCACCCCGACTCGGCCTTGGCCGCCGAGGTCATAGCCGCACTGGACGCGGAATTGGGGGGCGAGGTCAGCTTCCATGCCGGGGTTCAGTACCGCCACACGATGATTGCTCCGGCCGAGTGGGCCGACGCAGTGTGTACTCCGCCCCATGAGCTCTCCGATCTGCCGGTGGTAGGACCCCAAGGCCCGGCCGGTCCCAAGCTCGCCGCGCTGGAGGAGGCCTCCCGGTCGGTGGTGCCCAGATTCGGATTGAAGGCCAACCGGATCTGGCTGTGGGGACAGGGATTCCAGCCGGAGATGCCCTCCTTTCGTGAGATGCACGGCGTGAAGGCCGGAATGGTCAGCGCAGTCGACTTGGTGCGGGGGATCGGGGCGCTCACCGGTATGACGGTGGCCAATGTGCCGGGGGCCACCGCCTGGTACGACACCAACTATGAGGGCAAGCGAGATGCGGCTCTGGCCGGATTGGCCGATGGAGCGGACCTGTATGCGATCCACGTGGAGGCCAGCGACGAGGCCGGGCACGAGGGCAATGTGGCGGAAAAGGTCAGATGCCTGGAGAACTGGGACCAGCGCATCCTGGCTGGCTTGATTGACGGCTTGGACCAGATGGGGCCTTGGCGGCTGCTGCTGCTGCCCGACCACGCCACTCCGCTCACCACCCGGAGCCACATTGACGATCCAGTTCCCTATCTGATTGTGGACTCAGAGATCGACGGCCCCGGCGGCGTCTACACCGAACAGGGCGCCGCCTCAGCCGAAGTGGTTCCCGGCCATCACCTGATGGGAAGGCTCCTGGCCCGGGCCAGTTAGGCCAAAAGAGCCCGGAATGTTGCCACTGGTGGGCGATTGCGGTAATCTTTCCGGCGTTGGAACCGCAGTGTTGCTAGCGGTTCTACGGGAAGCCTTCTGACCACTCGGTCGATTTCGACATTCCTTTTGTCAGCGTCCCGGTGGTTAATGGCTGCTCGAACGATGTCGCCCGAACTCGCGGACGGCGCGTCGAATAACAAGAAGTGCCCTCAGTTGTGGCATTTCAAGGGAGAAACGTAAGTGTCTCTCAGTTGTGGCATATCAAGGGAGAAAAGTGAGCGTAGAGACCACTGAGCTTTCTCGGTCCAAACTTCAGCGCAAAGACCGGGCGCAGCTTCAGATCATCGCCAAGGCAATGGGCGGGCGCCCAGACGCAAAAGCACGCAAGGCAGACATCGTGGACATGATCCTCGAGCTTGCTGGCATCAGCGCCGACGGCGACGGGCAGGAGGCGCCCGACTTGGCCGGCAATGGAGCCGCCCCCGCACAGGCGACAAACGCCGATGTAGCCGACGAAGGGGAAGAGGCGAAGGACGAGGCCGCGGATGAGGCCGAGCAGGTTGAAGCCCAGCACGACGAGCCTTCGAGCAGCGACGAGCCAGAAGCCCAACAGGAGAATCCGGTGGAGGAATCCGCCGCCGAGGACGCTGTCGACCGCGACCGCTCAGAGAAGGACCGAGGCGAGCGCCAGGATCGGGATCGCCAGGACCGGCCCCGCCAGGATCGGGATCGCCAGGACCGGCCCCGCCAAGACGGAGACCGTGGGGATCGACAAGACCGGCCCCGCCAAGACGGAGACCGCGGGGATCGACAAGACCGGCCCCGCCACCAGGATGACCAACCTGAGATCGGCAACCGCCGGCGCAGGCGTCGGGGCCGCAACGACCGGGACCGCCCTGAAGAGCCCTGGGAGGGAGACCCCATTGCCATCTCCGGCTATCTGGACCTGAGGGATGACGGCTATGGCTTCTTGAGGATCAAGGGCTTCCATCCCAGCAAAGAAGACGCCTACGTGTCGGTCAAGCAGGTCCGCCAGTTCGGGTTGCGCAAGGGCGACTACATCACCGGAGGCTGCCGGCCGGCCACCCGCAACGAGAAGAACCCGGCCATCCTGCACATCGACAGCGTCAACGGGCAGCCGCCCGAATCGGTCAAGCAGCGCCCCAAGTTCGAAGACCTCACCCCGCTGTTCCCCGATGAGAATCTGCGGCTGGAGCGAGTCGACGACCCGACCAACATGACCTGTCGGATCATCGACCTCCTGTCGCCCATCGGCAAAGGCCAGCGCGGCCTGATCGTGTCGCCCCCCAAAGCGGGCAAGACCACGATCATGAAGGAGATCGCCCGGTCTATCGAGCTCAACAATCCCGAGGTGCATCTGCTGGTGCTTCTGGTGGATGAGCGGCCTGAGGAGGTCACCGATATGCGGCGCTGGCTGCTGCGGGGCGAGGTGGCTGCGTCTACCTTCGACCGTCCAGCCGATGAGCACACCCATGTGGCGGAGATGACCATCGAGCGGGCCAAGCGCATGGTCGAGCGAGGCGAGGACGTGGTGATCATGCTTGACGGCATCACCCGGCTCTCGAGGGCGTACAACTTGGCCGCACCGGCCACCGGGCGCATCATGTCCGGCGGCATCGACACCGGCGCCCTGTACCCTCCCAAGAAGTTCTTCGGGGCCGCCCGCAACGTGGAGGAAGGCGGCTCGCTCACCATCTTGGCCACCGCCCTGGTGGAAACCGGATCCCGCATGGACGAAGTGATCTTCGAGGAGTTCAAGGGCACCGGCAACATGGAGCTGCGCCTGGATCGCCACATCGCCGAGCGGCGCATCTATCCCGCCATCAACGTCGACGCCTCCTCCACTCGCCATGAGGAGCTTCTGTTCGAGCGCCGCCAGCTTCAGCAGGTGTGGAAGCTGCGCCGGGTGCTGAACGGCCTCTCCAGCGATGGCAACGGAGGTGGAGCGGCCGGCCTGGAGCTGTTGATGGATCGCCTCCGCACCTTCCCCAACAACGCCGCATTCCTGGAGGAAGTGGCAAAGGGCCCCGCCGGGGTGTGAGGCTAGGAGGAACATGAAGCCCGATATCCATCCCGAGTACCGCCTGGTGGTGTTCCAGGACACCTCCGCGGGCACGTCCTTTCTCACCCGGTCCACCATCGACACCACCGAGACGGTGGTGTGGGAGGACGGCAACGAATACCCCCTGGCCAAGGTGGGGATCTCCAGCGCCAGCCACCCATTCTTCACCGGTCAGATGACCATTGTGGACACCGCCGGACGGGTGGAGCGCTTCGAGCGCCGCTACGGCCAGCGCAAGCGCTCGTCCAAATAGTCCCGGCCACGCGCGACCCAGGCATTTCTATTCCCGTTCCCAACCCTGCCCAGCGGTAGCTTGAAGGCATGGACGGGAATCCCGCCTATGAGGAGTTAGAGGCGGAGTTCGACGCGCTCGAAGAGCAGCTGGCCGACCCGGAGCTGCTGGCCAATCGGGATGGCTATACCGCCGTGGCTCGGCGCTACAAGGAGCTAGAGCCCAAGGCTGTCCGCATTCGAGAGTTGCGGGGGCACAGGGATGACATCGAGGCCGCCACCGAGATGCTGGCTGATGCCGATGACGATGAACGGGAACTGCTGGAAGCGGAGATCGCGACTGTGACTGCCGCTGCTGATGGCCTGGTTGCCGAACTGGCTGAATTGATGGCTCCCAAAGACCCCAACGACGGCAAGAACGTGATTGTGGAGATCAAGGGCGCCGAGGGAGGAGAGGAGGCCAACCTGTTTGCCCGCGACCTGTTCGACATGTACCAGGCCTTCGCCGGGCAGCATCGCTGGGAACTGGAGATGATGAACGCCCAGAACTCAGACATGGGCGGCTACACCGACGTGGTGTTCATGCTGCGGGGCGACGACGTGTGGCGCAAGATGAAGTACGAGGGCGGTCCCCACCGGGTACAGCGGGTACCGGTTACCGAGTCGCAGGGCCGGGTACACACGTCTTCGGCCACCGTGTCGGTGC
>VYDF01000066.1 GCA_009843565.1 Acidimicrobiia bacterium
ATCCCGACAGGCCACCGGGCTTGCGCAGCGTCTCGAACAGGTCGGTCCGCCCGGTCAGCATCTTGTGCACGTAGGCCTGGTGGCCGGTGTCCCACAGGATGATGTCGCGGGGAGAATCGAACACCAGGTGAAGGGCCAGTGTCAGCTCCACCACACCCAGGTTGGAGCCCAGGTGGCCTCCATTGGTGTTGACCGTTTCGACGATCAACTCGCGAATCTCCTCAGCCAGTTCGGTCAATTCCTCGTCACCCAGGCGGCGCAGATCAGCCGGACAGATGATCCTCTGAAGATGATTGGTGTCCATTTCCCTCCCTGCGGGTTGGGGGTTTCAGGTTACTCGCGGTCCCGCCACGCGTGGTAGCCCCGTGCCGCCGCCCAGCCCACACCCAGCGCGCCCAACCCTCCCGCTGCGTCGATCCAATAGTGGTTGGCGGTCACCACAATGGCGAACAGGGTGAGCCAGGGATAGGCGGCAATGGCCCATTTCCCGACCGGATGGACCAGTTGCTTGCGCAGGGCCAGAAAGCACCACATGGCCCAGGCGAAGTGCAGGCTGGGCATGGCCGCGTACTGATTGGAGAGTGTTTCGGCAGCTCCTTCGGTGAACGACCACAGCCCGCCCATCTCATGCACGGTGTCGATGTAGCCGGTTTCGGGGAGGTCGCCGCCATAGCGGCCGCCCACCGAAAGCAGACGAGGGGGCATCAGCGGGAACAGCGCGAAGCCCGCAAGGGCCGATCCGGTGGTCAAAAGCCCGGTGGTGCGCCAGAACGGGTAGTGCCGGGGGAAGCGCCAGTAGAGCCAAATGAGGGTGAAGGCGGTCACCGCGAAATGGAAGAGGCCGTAGAACAGGTTCCAGAACTGGATGAACGACACCCACCCGATGAACAGGTCTTGGAGATCGCGCTCGAAGTACAGCCCAATGCTGCGCTCCCAGTCGATCACCAACAACGCGTTGGCCTGCGCCTCGGCCGGCCCCACCGCCGCAGAGCCGAATTGATTGCGAACCCAGGAGTAGATGCCGTAGAAGGCGCCGATTACCGCCAGCTCCAGATACCAGCGGGGCCGGGTGCGGCTCTTGGATGCGACGCCCGGCTTGAGGGCCGACAGTGCCATCGCTACGACAGCGGCCTGCGGTCAGCGCCCATGGCGAGAGCGCGAGGCCCGTTGCCAATACTGGCCGCCGAACACCAGCGTCGGCAGCCCCACCAGGCTGGCGGCCACGGTCAGGAAATACAGCAGCAGCCCCATGGCGATGGCCTGCTCGTCGATCACGCCCAGGTCGTGGAGGAACAGCACCAACGCACCCTCCCGCAGGCCGAGTCCTCCCAGTGCAATGGGCAGCACTTGGATAATGAGCACCGCGGGGATGAACGCCATCAGCTCGATGGGCCCCAGGCCGTTGATTCCCACCGCCTTGGCGGCGCATCCCGCGGCGGCCAGCATGATCGCCTGGTAGGCGAAGGCGGTGATGAGCACTCGGCCGGTGTCGCGGGGCTTGGCCCGCAGCTCGTCGATGCCCATGTGCAGTCCGTTGACGAAGCGGACCCAGCCGTTGCGCCTGCTGACCAGGCGGCCGAAGCGCTGATTGCCCACCAGCAGCAGGATCAGCCCGAGGGCCAGCAGGGTGAGACCGGCGGTGCTGGCCGCCACCCGAGTGGGGGCGCCCAGTCCCCGCAGCTCCTCGTCCAGCGCCAAACCCACGAGGGTGAACACCGGCAGCACAATCCAACCGCTGAGCCGCTCCAACAGCACCGAGGCGAAGCTGTGGGGGCCGTCGCCGGTGTCGTTGGACAGACGTGACATCCGCAGCACGTCGCCGCCCACGGTGGTGGGCACGAAGTTGGAGATGAACATGCCCGCCATGTAGTGGGAGAACATGCGTCGGGGCTTCACTTGGAGCCCAAGGGCAACGGCCACCTCATACCAACGGGCGGTAGCGGCCATGTTGCCGGCCACAGTGAGCAAAAGCGCGCCCACCAGCCAGAACGGGGTGGCCGAATTGAAGTCGGGCCACAGCTTGTCGGCGTCGAACGAAGGCAGCCACCAGATCAACAAGAAGAACAGGCCCACACTGATGCCCACCCGGAGCACGATGCTGAGCACCCGGCGGGTGGTGTGCTTCTCAGTCAACCCTGGACTCGCTGACGTGTAGGTGTGACTCCGGGCACGCACAACCGGTTGAGGCGGCCATCGGGGTCATTCGGTAAAGGCTATTGCCCCGCCGCATCCCTGTGGATATTACGGTGAGGCGAATGTCGGGAAATGAGGTGACCGGTCACGGGGGCGATCAGGTGCTGGCTGCGCTGGCTCCCTTCGGAGTCAAGGAGCTGTTCACCCTGTCGGGGGGCCATATCTTTCCGCTGTATGACGCCGCGGTGAAGAAGGGCGACGTGGTGCTCTACGACGTTCGCCACGAGCAGACCGCGGTGTTCGCAGCCGAGGCACTGGCCAAGCTGACCCGCCGCCCAGGGGTGGCCGCGGTCACCGCCGGTCCCGGGGTGACCAACTCGGTGAGCGCGGTGACTACTGCCTGGCTCAACGGCGCGCCGCTGGTGGTTCTGGGCGGTCGGGCCCCGGAGGCCCGCTGGGGGTCGGGGTCGCTCCAGGAACTGGACCACGTTCCCATCCTCGCCCCGGTCACCAAGCGCTCGCTCACCGCGGGGGGCGGTGACGATCTGGCCGCCGCCACCTACCGGGCCGTGCAGGCTGCCATGACCCCCCATCGAGGCCCGGTGTTCGTGGACTACCCCATGGATGTGCTGTTCTCCGAGGGGTCCGGCACCGTACCCGACGAGCCCATGCCGGTAGGCGAGGCTCCAGACCCCGACAAGGTGGCCGCGGTGGCCGACATGGTGGCCGCCGCCCAGCGTCCCGCCCTGTTGGTGGGCACCGACGTGTACTGGGACGGCGCTTGGGAAGCGCTGCGGGCCTGGGTGGAGGCCCAGCGGCTGCCAGCCTTCGCCAATGGCTTGGGCCGGGGGTGCCTGCCTGCCGATCACGAGCTGTTCTTCAGCCGCACCCGGCGGATGCTGCGCTCCGACGCCGACCTGGTGATCGTGGCCGGTACCCCGCTCGACTTCCGGCTCTCTTTCGGGCGGTTCGGCGACGCCCAGGTGGTGCATCTCACTGACAGCGCCGAGTCGGTGTCTGCCCATGTGCCGACTGCGGCAACGGTTTCAGGCGACTTGGTCCAGATGCTGGCCGCGCTGGCCGATGGCCCTGCGCCGGCCCACCCCGCCGAGCGTGACCAGTGGGTGGCCCAGCTACGCGACGCGGAGAACTCGGCCCGGGCCGATGAGGAAGACCTGCTGACCACCGCCGCCGATCCGATCCTGCCCACCAGGGTGTACGGGGAGTTGCGCCAGGTGCTCGATCGGGACGCAGTGGTGATCGGCGACGGCGGCGACTTCGTGTCCTATGCCGGTCGGTTCGTGGACTCCTATCTGCCGGGCCACTGGCTGGACCCCGGCCCCTACGGCTGCTTGGGTACCGGCCTGGGCTATGCCATGGCCGCCCGTGTGGCCCACCCCGACCGCCAGGTGGTGCTGATGCTGGGCGACGGAGCAGCCGGGTTCTCGCTGATGGACGCCGACTCGCTGGTGCGCCACAACCTGCCAGTGGCCATCGTGGTGGGCAACAACGGCTGCTGGGGCCTGGAGAAGCACCCCATGCGCCAGATGTACGGCTACGACGTGGCCGCCGATCTCCAAGAGGGGTGCCGCTACGACCAAGTGGTGTCTGCTCTGGGCGGCGCCGGCGAGACGGTGGAGCGCCCTGACGACATCGCCCCCGCCCTCAAGCGAGCCCTCGACTCCGGTGTGCCCTACGTGGTGAACGTGATCTGCGACCCCGAGCACGCCTACCCCCGCCGTTCCAACTTGGGCTGAGATCTTGGCGAAGCCCTGTTCTCAGTTTGGGAAGGGGGTGGGTAGGCTACGGCGGCAAGACAAAGGGAGAGGCTGTGATCGACGAGTCTGTTGTTGCCGACACGCTGTCGGAGGCGTTGAAAACCGGGGGCGAGTTCGCCGAGGTCTTCGTGGAGGACCGGCGATCTTCGTCGGCCCTGCTGGACGACGGCAAGGTGGAGGAGCTGAGCTCGGGGCGCACCCGGGGAGCGGGAATCCGCGTTGTGGTGGGGGACACCACCGGCTTCGCCCACACCTCTGATCTGACCGAGGCCGGCTTGGCCAAGGCGGCTCGGGCCGCGGCCTCGGCCGCTCGGGGCGGAGGCGGGGGCCACCAGGTGGTGGCCCTTAATCGGGTAGATGCGCCTGCGCCCCAAGAGGTGCAAGTGCTGCCCGAGACGGTGGCCAAAGGGACCAAGGTGGAGCTGCTGGGCCGGGCCGACGAGGCCGCCCGCGCCGCCGGATCGGCCATCACCCAGGTGTCGGCCCGCTACGCCGACGGGCGCCGCCGCATTCTGGTGGCCAACAGCGACGGGCTGCTGGCCGGAGACGACCAGGTGCGCACCCGCTTTGCGGTGTCGTGCGTGGCGGTGGGCGACACCGGCATGCAGACGGGGTTCGAGAGCGTGGGCCGCCCCATCGGCTTCGAGCTGTTCGACGAGTACGAGGTGGACGCTCTGGCCCGCACCGCGGCCAATCGGGCGCTCACCAAGCTGGCCGCCCAGCCTGCCCCCAGCGGCTCGATGCCGGTGGTGATCGGCCCCGGCGGCGGCGGGGTGCTGTTCCACGAGGCTTGCGGCCACGGGCTCGAGGCCGACTTGGTGGCCAAGCAAGCATCGGTGTTCCGCAACCGGGTGGGTGAGCAGGTGGCCCACCCCGAGGTCACCCTCATCGACGACGGGACCATGGCCCGGGAGTGGGGGGCCTACGCCATCGACGACGAGGGCCGACCGGCCCAGCGCAACGTGCTCATCGAGAACGGCGTGCTCACCGACTACATGTGGGACCTGCTGCGGGCCCGCAAGGAGGGCCGGGAGAGCTCGGGCAACGGCCGCCGCCAGAGCTACCAGCACCTGCCCATGGTGCGGATGACCAACACCTACCTGGCCAACGGGTCCGAGGATCCCGCCGACATCATCGCCGCCACCGAACGGGGCGTGTATGTGGCCCACTTGGGCGGGGGCCAGGTGAACACCGCCACCGGCGACTTCGTGTTCGGCATGAGCGAGGCCTATCTGATTGAGAACGGCGAGATCGGCCCCCCGATCCGGGAGGGCAACCTCATCGGCAACGGTCCCGAGGTGCTGGCCGGCATCGAGGCCCTGGGCAACGACTTCGCTATGGGATCGCCGGGCACCTGCGGCAAGGATGGCCAGGGCGTCCCGGTGGGCGACGGCACTCCCACGCTGCGGGTGGCGTCGATGACCATCGGCGGAACCGCGGCGTGATCGGTCGGCGACGGGGGCCAAACATCGACAGGATCGCAGCGTGAACCCTGAGGAGCTGTTGGAGATCGCCGAGCGCATCGTGGGCTGGGGCCGCGACGGCGAGCAGGTCGAGGCGGTGGTCGGCCACAGCCAGGAGACCGAAGTGCGGGTGTACGAGGGCGAGATCGAGTCGTTGTCGGTGGCCGAGTCGCAAGGGGTGGGCGTGAGGGTGATCGCCGACGGCCGCCAGGGGTTCGCCCACGCCGGCACGCTCGATACCGATGTGCTGGAGGAGACGCTGGCTGAGGCCCGCGACAACGCGGTGTTCGGCTCGCCCGACGAGTTCTTCGGCTTGGCCGAGCCCGACGGAGTGGCACCTCCTGAGCTCGACCTCTACCACGAGGCACTGCTGGAGGTGAGCACTGAGGCCAAGATCGACATGGCCCTGGAGCTGGAGCGAGCGGTGCAAGCCGGCGACCCCCGCATCGTGGGGGTGGAGTCGGCCGACTACGGCGACGTGGTGAGCGCCGACGCCATTGCCACCACCACTGGCATCCGCAGCTCGGGGCAGGACACGTCTTGCTACCTCACTGCATATTCGCTGGCCTCGGAAAACGACGAGACCCAGACCGGCTTCGGGTTCTCGGTGGGCCGTGAGCCCGGCACTCTCGACGTTGCCGAGGCCGCGGCCGACGCGGTGGAGCGGGCCACCCGGATGCTGGGGGCAACCCAGCCCCCCACCGAGCGGGTCACCGTGGTGCTCGACCCGTTCGTCTCGGCCCAGTTTCTGGGCATCATCGGCGGCACCCTGTCGGGCGAGGCGGTGCTCAAGGGCCGGTCGCTGTTTGCCGACCGCCTGGGCGACCAAGTGGCCGCCGCGAGCGTCACTCTGGTGGACGATCCCACCAACCCGGAGGCGTTCACCGCCTCCGACGCCGACGGGGAAGGACTGGCCACCCGGCGCAACCAGCTCATCGGCGGTGGCCAGCTCGAGCGGTTCTTGCACAACAGCTATACCGGCCGGCGCTCGGGCAGCGCGTCCACCGGGTCGGCGGTGCGGGGCTACGCCAGCACCCCCGGAGTGGGCTGCCAGGCGCTGTCGCTGGTGCCCGGCGACC
>VYDF01000151.1 GCA_009843565.1 Acidimicrobiia bacterium
GTCCATTCCCGCGGTGAAATGGCGTCCGGTGGAGGAGATCACCAGCGCCCGGGCCTCCCCGGAGTCGGACAGGTCGTTCACCGCGGCGGGCAGCTCAGACCAGAACTCCGGGATCATGGAGTTCCTGGCCTCGGGCCGGCTGAGCTGTAAGTGGGCTACTCCTTCTTCAAGCGCGATCTCAAAGCAGGTGTACTTCTGGGATGAACCAGCCATCTCTAGGCCTCCTCTCGTGCCCGCGTCCGACCAAGTGACTTCAGGTCGGCGTTCGGGGGTGCTGCCGAGCAAACTAGCCGGGTGCTCGTCGTCGACACCCATACCCACGTGATTTCAACCGATCATGAGAAGTACCCGCTCCAGGTTGCTGACTATCCAGGGGTGGAGTGGGTGCATGAAGCGCCGGTCACGGCTGAGGAGCTGTTGGCTGAAATGGCAGGTGCCGGAGTGGACCGGGCCGTGCTGGTGCAGGCCCAGGGGGGCTACGGTACCGACAATTCCTATGTTGTAGATGCCCGAGCCGCCTATCCCGAGACGTTCAGTGCGGTAGCCATTGTGGACGATCCGGGTGAGCTTGACGCGTTAGCGGCAGTCGGAGTCGGTGGCGTGCGGTTCTTCGCTATCGGCGGGGGAGGGCCGCTGCAGGATGAGGCAACTTGGGACATCGCGAGACGGCTCGGCCTCCGGGTCAGCGCGGCCACGGTGCCCGAGTACCTGCCCGCGCTGGGCGAGGCCCTGGCCGCCCACCCTGATGTGATCTTGGCCCTCGACCACTGCGGGTTCGCCCCCGAGACGATTGGCGAGTATGCCCACCTGGCGAACTTGTACTTGAAGGTCACCCCTCATGTCCTGGATGCCGGTGATCCCGCGGCCATGCTGGAACGGCTGGCCGAGCAATTCGGCCTCAATCGGCTCATGTGGGGGTCGGACTACTCGCAGACCCACGACCGGCCCTACACCGAGCTAGCTGAACAGGCCCGAGCGGCCTGCGCGGCAATGTCTTCTAGCGAGCAGGCTCAGTTCCTGAGCGGCACCGCGCTGGCCCTCTGGCCAGAGCTGGCTTGAGCTAGTCCAGTTCCAGCATCTGGTCGACAACCGCAGCCATAGTGGAAGCGTCGCGCTCGACCTCCCGGGTCTGGCCACCGGCGTCGAGGAAGCGTTGCATCAACGGCACGTGCTGGCCGGTAGCGGAGCAGGCCATCATCGCCTGGGTCTCGGTCAGAATTCCGGGCTCCACTGGTCCGAGGGCAGCATCCACGGCCTGCTTGGCCTTGGCAATTGACAACCGCGGCGATGCGGCGATGCGGCGGGCCACCTGAGTGGTGTGGGCGCGAAGCTCATCGGAAGGCAGCACCCGGTTGACGTAGCCGATGGCGGCAGCCTCCTCGGCGGTCACGTCGTTGCCCGACAGCACGATCTCCAACGCCCGGCTGCGCCCCACCAGGCGGGCCAGTCGCTGGGTGCCGGTGGCCCCGGGGATAATGCCCATGGCCACCTCCGGCTGGCCGAGCACCGTACGAGGCCCGGCGAATCGCATGTCGAGCGACAGCAGGAACTCCGATCCGCCGCCTCGGGCGATGCCGTCGATCATGCCGATGGTGGCCACGCCGATGGTGCGACATCGATCGAAGGTAGCCGCAGCCACGTTGGGCTCGGCCGGCACCTCAGCAGGCGCTTCCATGGCCAGGATCTGCTCTACGTCGCCATGCATCAAGAAGAAGTCAGGATCGGCACTCTCGAACACCAGCACCTGCACCTGCTCATCAGCCTCGACCGCATTCAGCAAGCCGATCAACCCGCCGATCAGCGCTCCGTCCACCAGCTGCTTGGGCGGATGGTCGATCATCACCCAGCCGATGCCGTTGTCAACGGTCATCGTGAAGGGTCCGAAACTCTGCTCACTCATCGTGGTCCTCCCAGTGATTCCAATAGGCGACTTCTGACAACGGTCTACGGCGCACCGGTCCAAACGGCACCGCGGGCCAGCCCATGGGGATGCCGCACACAATGTGCACGTCGTCGGGAATCCCCAACACGGCACGCACCTCATCGGCCCGAAAGGTGTGCAGCGTGGTCAGCACTGTGCCCAAGCCCAGGCTGCGAGCCGCGACCAGGAGATTCTGCACCGCGGGGTAAATCGAGTGGCTCACCCCCCGCTGGGTGGAGCAAACGATGATGAGCACCGGCACCTCGCCGATCACCCGGGCGAACTCTGCCGCCTTCTCGACGATCTCCGCCTCTTGGTTTCGAAGCCACTCGGTGCCAGCTGCTGCTGGGTTGTTGTAGGCCTCCTGTTGGGCATCGAGGTACAGCTCGCCAAGCTGGCGGCGCTTTTCCGCATCCGTAACCACCAAGAAGCGGGCGAACTGGCCGTTGATGGCGCTGGGGGCTCGGATAGCCGCGTCCAGCACCCGGGCGATCATCTCGTCGGGCACCGGGTCGGGCCGATAGCGGCGCACTGCCCGCTGGGTGTGCATGGCCTCGAACACGCCGACCTCGGCGGTTGCTTGGTTCATGGGCAGGACAGTAGCCACCCGACGGTAGTAGTACTCGGCTCAGTCCGGCGATAGCCTGCGCTCATGGCGCAAAAGCACCGCATCACCATCACCTATTGAGTTCCTTGAAACTATTCCGAGCACGCCGTGAGCGCTGCCAAGGACCTGCTTCAGAACTACCAGCACATCATTGAGGATCTGACCCTGGTGACTGGTGCGTCGGGCATCTTCGACGTGGAAGTCGACGGTGAGATGCTCTATTCCAAGTACGCCACCGACTGTCACGCCGACCCCGGCGAGGTGCTCAAGCTGTTTACCGAGCAATACGCCCAAGGGGTGCTTGTCTACGGCTCGTAACCGCTGAGCCAATCTGGGCGGGCTTGATTGCCTACGCTACGGGCGTGGACGCCGAGACCATCGATATCGACCACCAGACCCCTGAGTTCATCGCCAACCGCCATAGCCGCTACCACGAGCTGAGGGAGCGCTGTCCGGTGGTGTTCAACGAGCACTACGGCGGGTTCTGGATGGTCACCGACTACGAGTCTGTGGCCCAGGTAGCTAGAGACAACGAGACGTTCGCCCACAAGTATGAGCCCGATGCCCCCGACGGCATCTCCTATCACGGTATTTGCGGCGTGCCCCGGCCGGGCTACATCCCCCGCCAGGGCGTGTCAGAGATCGACGGGCCCGAGCACGCCGATCTTCGTCGGGTGCTGAATCCGCTCATGACCATCAACGCAGTCGAAAGCACCCGCCCTCGAATGGAGGCAGTGTCGGCGTGGTTCATCGATGAGGTCATCGAGTCGGGCGAAGCCGACTTGGTGCTCGACTACACCACCCCGGTCCCCGCGGTGTTGACGCTCGAGATGATGGGCATGGTGTCATCCAACTGGCAGCACTACGCCGACTTCTTCCATGCGACCTCGTCGTATGAGCCCACCGACGAGCGCTACCTCAGTGCAATCTCCCATCAACCGGACATGTGGGGCGAGCTGCGCGACTTTGCCCAGTTCCGCCGTGAGAATCCGGCCGACGACGTCACCACCGCCCTGGTTTCCTCTCCGCTCGACGGCCGAATGCTGAGCGACGATGAGATCACCGCCATCATGTGGAATCTGGTGGCCGGCGGCCTCGACACCACCACATCGCTGGTGTCGTGGGGCCTGCACCACCTGGGCACCCACCCCCAGGATCGCTCCCGCCTCATCGAAGATCCGAGCCTGATCCCGGCCGCGGTGGAGGAGTTTCTCCGCTTCTACAGCCCCAGCGAGACCCTCACTCGCACCGCCACCCGCGACGTGGAGCTCGGCGGCCGCCAAATCCGCCGAGGCGACATAGTGCTCATCAGCTGGGTGACGGCCAACCACGATCCGGCGGCTTTCGATGACCCCCGCGAGATTCGCATCGACCGCGAGGTGAACAGGCACTTGGCGTTCGGTTTGGGCGGCCACCGTTGCATCGGCTCGTCGATCGCCCGCATTGAGTCGGAGCTCATGCTGAGAGACGTCTTGGCCCGCATCGGTGATTACGAGATCGACCTCGACGGGTTCAAGCCCTATCCGGGCAACCTGCTGATGACCGGGGTGGTGTCGATGCCGGCCACCTTCACTCCCGGAGCTCGCTCAGGGGCAGCCGACCCCTTCGAGGGATAGCGAGGCAGAGCCCAAGTTGAGGGGCGGCTCAGCTCAGCTGAGCCGCTCCACGATCATGGCCATGCCCTGGCCGCCGCCCACGCACATGCTCTCGACGCCGATGGTCTTGTCGGCGTCTTCCAACCCGTTGAGCAGGGTGCCCATGATGCGGGCCCCGGTCATGCCGAAGGGATGGCCCAAGGCAATGGCTCCGCCGTTAACGTTGAGCTTGTCGTAGCTGATGCCCAGCTCGTCGGCGCTGGGAATGACCTGGGCGGCGAAGGCCTCGTTGATCTCCACCAGGTCGACGTCGTCGATGGTCATGCCGGCCCGGTCCAGCACCTGGGTGATAGCAGGAATGGGGCCGAGGCCCATGATCTCGGGGTTCACCGCGGCCACCCCTGAAGCCACGATCCGGGCCAGCGGCTTGACGCCGAGTTCGGCGGCCTTGGTATCGCTCATCACCACTACTGCGGCGGCCCCGTCGTTGAGGGGACAGGCGTTGCCCGCGGTGACGGTGCCGTCGGGCCGGAACACCGGATTGAGCTGCGACACCTTCTCGATCACGGTGCCGGCTCGAATGCCGTCGTCCTTGCTCACCAGCGTGCCGTCGGACAGGGGATAGGGGGTGATCTCCCGCTCGAAGAAGCCCCGCTCCTGGGCGGCCTCGGCCCGGTTCTGGGACATGACGCCAAACTCGTCCTGGCGCTCGCGGCTCACGTTCCAGGCCTGGGCCACGTTCTCAGCGGTTTGGCCCATGGCGATGTAGATGTCGGGCAGACCCTCGGGGGGCGACCATACCGGGGTTCCCTCCCCACTGCGCTCCACCGAACGGGCCTCGGCCTCGGCGAACTTGTCGTTCTTGCCGCCCCGATCAGAGGCGCCGGCGGCGAAGCGGCTCACGCACTCCACCCCGCCGGAAACGAACACGTCGCCCTCCCCGGCTCGAACCGCGTGGGCGGCCATGCGGATGGTCTGGAGCGATGAGGAGCAGTAGCGGTTGACGGTCACGCCGGGCACGTCCAGCCCGGCCAGAAGCCCCGACAGCCGGGCGATGTTGTAGCCGGCCTCACCGGCGGGCTGGGCGCAGCCCCACATCACGTCCTCGACGTCGGCCCCTTCGATCTGGGGGACTTTGCCGAGCACGTCGTCGATAATGAACGCCGACATGTCGTCGGGGCGGATATCAGCCAGCGATCCCTTGACCGCTCGCCCGATCGGCGTGCGGGAGGTGGCGACGATTACTGCTTCGGGCATGGTTGCTCCTGAATTGGTTGGGTCGAGTTTGGAATTGGTCGGGGTGAGCGGGGACTGATCGGCCTAGGACAGATCGACCCGCTCGGTGTCTGTTCCGCTGCGAAGGTGCTTGCCGGGCCGGGCGTCGGTGAACTGCCCGTCTCGGACGATCTCCTCGCCGTTGCAGAACACGTGGTCGATGCCGTCGGCCTCTCCGTACAGGCGAGGGGCGCCGGCGGGCAGATCGGCAACGACGGTGAGGGGCTTGGCCCCCACCCGGGACTCGTCGATAACCACCACGTCGCCGTGCCAGCCCTCTTGGAGCTGGCCCCGCTCTTTGAGCCCATAAAGCTTGGCTTGGACGTCGGTCATCAGGTGGACGGCTTCTTCCATCGAGATGAGTCCCCGCTTCCGCATGCACTGGCCGAGCATCGAAGTGGCGTAGTTGGCAGTCATGAACAGATCCAAATGAGCGCCGGCATCGGAAGCGCCGATCACTGCCCGGCCGTCCCGCCAGATCTCCATGCGGGCTTTCCAGTCCTCATCCGAGGACATTGGCGGCGGGGTGCCAAAGGAGGTCTTCAGCTCGTCGGCCACCACGATGTCGCACAGGGCATCGAAGGGCTTCTTGCCCTCGTCCTCGGCAATCTGGCCCACGGTGCGATTCCGGTACTGCTGGTTCTCGGGGGCGAAGGTGTCGAAGATGATCTTGGTGGACCAGTCGGCCAGACCCTTGAGGGGTCCGGGTTGCTGGGCCAGCTCATCGAGGCGATCACGCTCGGCCTGATCCGACAGGAGCGCCATCTTCTCAGCGGGCGGGGCCAGCATGGCGCCCTCCCAGTCGGGCAGGGCGTCGAGCACGAAGCCACCGGCCATGCTGAGGCGAACCGAGAAGGCCATGGGAATGGTGAGGGCCACCACCTTGCCGCCGTTGGCCTTGGCGTAGTCGCTGGCCTCCAGCTTGGCGTAGCACTCGTCGAGGTTGCCGGCCATCACGGTCATCACGTTCCAGTTGAGCTGGGTCTGGGCGGCCACCG
>VYDF01000027.1 GCA_009843565.1 Acidimicrobiia bacterium
GCATCGCCGACGTGTGCTCGCTCCCCTACACCCGCCGCGAGGCCATCGCCCGCCAGAACGCGGTGATCGCGCTGGCCAATCAGCACCCCGATCTCTACACCACGCTGGTAAACGCGGCCTGCGCCGCCACCGAAGGCACCGCGGCCTGTGGCGGCGATCCCCTGAGCGCGCCGCCATCCCTACCGCCGGCCGGCGATCGCCTCTATTCCGGCGACGTCATTACCGGGCCGGGCTTCTGCGCCAACCGATCGCTGGGCGGCCCCACCACCTACCCCCACGACTCAAATGGCGACGGCATCGCCGACGTGTGCTCGCTCCCCTACACCCGCCGCGAGGCCATCGCCCGCCAACAAGCCGGCGACACCCTCGCCAAAACCTTCCCCGCCCAGTTCCAAACCTGGGTCCAAACCAGTTGCCGGGCCCTGGCCACCGCCGACTACGGCGACGACCCCGCCGATCTCGCGAATGACGTCTGCGCCTAAGCGCCGCCGCTGGCGTCCTCGCCGCCACCCTCGCCATTGCCATCGGCCACCGGCGCAGGGCGGGCATCGGCCATGAGGCTGGTCTCCAAGGCCTCGATCACCTCGGCACCGGGCACAAAGTCCACCAGCGGGGGCAGATCCCGCAACGAGTCGAGGCCCAAGCGCTCCAAAAACGCCGGCGTGGTGGCAAAAAGCCGGGCTGTGCCCGGGCCGGGGTCGCGTCCCGCCTCATATATAAGGCCCCGCTGCTCGAGGGTGCGCATGGCCCCCTCGGCGTTCACCCCCCGAATGGCCGACACCTGGGCCCGCGACAGCGGCTGCTTGTAGGCCACGATGGCCAGGGTCTCCAGCGCGGCCGACGACAGCCGGGCGCTCTGGCCGCTCACCACAAACCGCTTCACGTAGCTCTCGGCGTCGGGATGGCTGCGGTAGCGGTAGCCGCCGCCGGCCCGCACCAGCTCGAATCCCCGCCCCTCGGCCTCATACTCGGCGGCCAAATCCGCGCAGATGGCCTCCACCTCGCCAATTGGGATCTCAATGAGCTGGGCCATGAGCCCCGGCGCCACCGGCGCCTCGGCCACCATAACTATGGCCTCCACCGCCCGGCGGGCCTCTGCGCTCTCACCCCTCATAGGCGTCCATCTCCGCCAACCACGAATCGCCATCGCCCTCGCCGCTCCAGGCGATGGCGATGCGCCCGAACACAGACGCCTGCGAAACCTCCACCAGCCCCCGCTTGTACAGCTCAAGGATGGCCAAGAAGTACACCACCACCTCGATGCCCGACACAAGGTGCTCGGTGAGCTCTCTAAACCCCACCGTGCCCATCTCCGGCAGCCGAGCCGCCAACTCGGCGGCCACCTCATTAACGGTGAAGGGGATGTTGGTCACATGGGCCAGGCTCACCTGGGGCTCGGGGCGAACGGCGGTGGCCCGCACGAAGGCGGCCCGCAGGTCTTCGGGTCCGATCCCGGCCAAAAAATCGGGCACCAGGTCCATATAGCGCTCATCGGGCCCGGCGCAACGCCCCACGCTCCGCCCAGCAGCGCCGGCCATCTGCTCCAGCGCCGCCGATGCTGCTTTAAAGGTGTGGCATTCCAGCAGCCGGGCCAACAGCAGGTCGCGCTCGCTCCACAGGGCCAGCTCCTCATCGAGGTCCACCGAGGCCGGATCGGGCAATAGCCGGCTGCTTTTTAGCTGCACCAATGTGGCCGCGATCAACAAGAACTCGGTGGCCACCTCCAAGTCGAGTTGCTCCATGCGGTCGAGCTCGGCCAGATAGGCGTCCACGATGTCGCCCACCACCACCTCGTACAGATCCACCTCATCGCGCAGTATGAGATGCAACAACAGATCAAACGGCCCCTCGAACACCTCGGTGCGCACTTCGAATGGCCCTTCCGACATCCCCTGAGCCACTTCGGTCCGCGCCCCTGCTGTCACGCCGCCACCCTACTGTGCTGTTGCAGGGGTTTCGGTGACTCTCGCTCTTCATTACAATCATTACGAAAGCGTTAAGAAAATTTCCGACTAATGCGCGAAAAGCTTGTGTTTCGGTATCCAGCCTCGTAGTCTGTCCGCTATGGCTAAAAATGTTTTCTCAGGATTTCGCTCCGCGCGGCTACGGCCGTCGGAGTCTTCGCGCGCCCGGCGACGGGTAACGACGTGGGCAGCAATAGGCGTTATTGCCTTGCTGGCCACGCTGTTAACACCGTTGTCTACGGCGAGCGCGCAGCCGTCAGCGCCATCTGGTCCCACGATTACGTCGGCGACCCCCAGCAATGGGGCCGTTACGCTGACCTGGAACGCAGGTGACGACGGTGGCAGCACGGTCATCCGGTGGGAGTACACGTATTCCGAAGCGGGCACTGCTACGAATCTGTGGATCCCCATTCCCGGGAGCAATCGCAACACCAACCGGCATACCATCACCGGCCTTGACAACGGCGACGTGTACGTCTTCGACCTGCGGGCCATCAATGGTGCGGGCAACGGTGAAGCGGCCTCCGAGGTCACAGGCGAGGTAACGGCCAATCGCACTGCCACGCCGTCGACCACGCCGGCCGCGCCCACCACCCTGAGAGGCACACCTCTGAATTCGCAGGTGACGTTGTCCTGGGATCAGGTTGCAGACAACACCACGGACACAAATCGCCAAAACGGGTTCAATGTCATCACGTCATATGAAGTCCGCCAGAAGACGGGCGACGGCGACTACAGCCCGTGGGCCATCATCATCGGCTCTGATCAGACCACCCAGAGCCATCCAGTTACTGGCTTGACCAATGGCACCACCTACCAGTTCCAGGTTCGGGCGGTTAACGAGAATGGCAAGGGAGCTGCCGCTGAGACAACGCCAGTCACCATCGCCACCACGCCGGGACGTCCCCGCTCGCTGACCGCAACGCCCGGCAATGGGCAAGTCACCCTGACGTGGACGGCAAGCAGCAACGGGGGTGCCCCGATTACGAGCTGGCAATTCCGCCTTAGTGAGGGAGAGGACGAGGCTGCTCCTGGCGCATTCGCCGACGCCACGCACGCATGGGTCACGATCCCCGGCAGTGGCGCCGACACCACCAGTTACACCGTGGTTAGCCTGGATAACACCAGCAGGTACATGTTCCAGGTCCGTGCGGTCAATGCCATTGGTCCCGGTACACATGCTGAGAGTGCCGTAGTGAATCCCGGAATGCCTCCCGGCCAGCCGACGAACTTGTCGGGTGCTGCATCGGAAAGCTCCGTCACCATAACCTGGATGCCACCTCTCACTGCAGGTGCCGTCAATGACGGCGGGTCTCCGATCCTCCGCTACGAGTACTCGCAGAAGACCGGTGACGGCGAATACGGCGAGTGGACAGCCGTACCATCAAATGCCCTCTTCACTACAACTACTGCTGATCTCACAGGAGCTGATCCTGATCGGAGCCTTACCACTACAGCGGTAGACCTCTTTGACGGCACTGCTGATGTCAACGGCATGGGTACGGAAATAAAGAGTCTGACCGCGGGCACGGCTTATCAGTTCAGGGTCCGAGCCGTGAACGCTACCGGTGCTGGTCGGGTGGCCTCGATGAGCAGCCCCGTGTATCCGGGTACCAAGCCTCCGGCCCCGGCCAACTTGAACGCCCGCGCCATCTACGACGCCACAGCTGGTACGGCCGTGATTACCTTGTCGTGGTCTTCCGGCGGCGACGGTGGTTCCCCCATCACCAGGTGGGAATACATCACCAATACCGATCTCGCTGCCTTGTCCACTGCTGCGGGCGCTGATGGGACCACTTGGACCGCCATCTGCGATAACACCGATGGCTCCGCTCCGGACTGCGCAGGCACGACCAGTGTCACCGTGCCCCGTCCCCCGACCACTCCTGGTGATGCAACCACGGCACCCGACGGCGCCTTGACCTTTGTCACCGCCAATGCCTTGAGTACTGCTGAGCACCACTTCGTGGTCCGGGCCCAAAACGCCCGCGGCGCCGGTTTCCAGTCGGGTACCGACAGCGCCCGCTTTACTCCAACTGTCCCGTCGGCACCGGGAGCTGTGCATATCCAGGCCACGTCGGCTACCCAAATCACGCTGATTTGGACGGCTTCAGTTGATGGCGGATCTGCCATCACTGGCTACGAGTTCGACGTGAGAACTGGAAGTGGTTCTTGGGTAAGGGGCACCGATGCAGATGGTGACGACACGAACACCACCGCTCAGTACACAATTCCCGCCAGCGCGCAGGATGGCACCCCGCTAACGTTCCGAGTTCGGGCCCGGAATGCCAACGGTGCCGGTGCTAATACCGAGTCTCCTCAGACTGCCGCAGGTGCTCCGCCGACTCCTGGTGGATCCGCCATCACCGCTACCGGCTGTCCTGGGCTCGTCGCAACACCGGGAACCACCCAGGTCACACTGGCTTTGGCAGACAGTGCCGGAACCGCATGCACAACTGGCGCTGGCACCAATGACAACACCCGGTGGGAGTATTCCTACAAGGTTGGTGACGGCGAATACGGCAATTGGGCGTTCAGCAATACCGGCGCACAGCTTTCCCTTCCTGACGACGATTCAGTTGAAGCCGGTTCCCAGATCGCTGGCTTGCAGAACGGTGTGCCGCACACCTTCAGGGTTCGCGCCCTCAACGGTCAGTTGAGCAGCCCGATCCTTGAGGCACGTTCCGCCACTCCGGGCGTTGCCCCGCCGGCACCTCAGGGGCTGACCGCCTCTGCCGGCGACCAGCGTGTCACGCTGTCGTGGACCTCAGGTGGCAGCGGTGGCCCGCCGATCACCGGCTGGCAGTTCTGCCAGTTCGTCTCTGGGACCACTGATTGTGGTGCCACTGCCGCCGTAGGTGCGGAAGGCTGGACTGCCATTCGCGGTAGTAATGCCGACACCAACTCGCACACCATCGGTGCCACTCCTGGAACTGAGCTCACCAACGGCACCGCCTACGTCTATATGGTGCGGGCCGTGAACGTGATCGGCGTAGGTGCCCGGGCGCAGGCCAATTCGGCCACGCCGGGCAAGGCGCCGGCTGCTCCGGCTCGGGTCATCGTGGACTCCGGCGACGGCTCGGTCACCATCACGGTTGATCCGCCTGCGGCTTCGACCGACGGTGCGGTTGTGGGCTACCAGGTCCGCAAGAGCATGAGCGGCGGCCCCTACGACGCCTGGGAGGCCTTGGGCTCGCCCGTTAGGGCCGCGAACGCGGCGTCCGCGCATGTCGCGACCGTGACCGGCCTCACCAACGGCGTCAGCTACACCTTCCAGGTGCGGGCTGTGAACGCCTTCGGTCCTGGTGCTGAGATTGAGTCGGCTGCGGTCACCCCGGTTGGCGCTCCCGAGGGAGGCGAGTTGGGCGCAGATCCCGGCGACGGCCAGGTGGCCCTCAGTTGGGCTTCGGACAGCAGCGGCGGCAGCGCCATCACCAAGTGGCAGTACCGTCAAAGCTCGAACGGTGGCGGCTACGGCGCATGGACCGACATCGCCGACAGCGGCCCCGACACCACCAGCCACGTTGTGACCGGCCTGGACAACGGCACCAGCTACACCTTCCAGGTGCGGGCTGTGTCCCAGGTAGGCACGGGCACTGCGATCACCTCGGGCGCTGCCACTCCGGGTACGGTTCCGGCGGCTCCGTCGGTGTCGGCTGCTCGGGGCAATGGCCAGGTCGACCTCTCGTGGACGGCCGGCACCGCAGCTGGTGCTGGTGCCACCACTGGTTGGCAGGTCCGCACCGATGACGGTGAGTGGATGGACGTTGACGGTGCTGATGCCTCCAGCTACTCGGTGACCGGTCTCATGAACGGCACCGCCTACACCTTCGAGGTGCGGGCTGTGAACTCCTTCGGTGCTGGCGAAGCCGGAAGCGCTTCGGCCACCCCGGCCACTACCCCATCAGCTCCCGACGTTTCCGCTGAGCGCGGCGACGGCTCCACGGCTGTGTCGTGGACTGCGGGCGACGATGGCGGCTCGGCGGTCACCGGTTGGCAGGTGCAGGTGAACGACGGCGGTTGGACCGACGTCGCAGCCGACACCATGAGCGCAACGGTGGACACCGACGACGGCACCGCCTACACCATCATGGTGCGAGGCGTGAACGATGTCGGCGAAGGCGCCGCAGGCAGTGCGTCGGTTGAGGCCGGCTCCACTCCGGCAGCGCCCACCGTCACCGCCACCGGCGGCAACGGCTCCATCACGGTGTCGTGGACTGCGGGCGACGATGGCGGCTCGAGCATCAACGCTTGGCACTACCGCATGAAGGTCAGCATCGGCGACTACGGCGACTGGATGGAGGCCTCGGCCGACACCATGAGCGTCACCCTCTCCGATCTGGCTAGCGGCACCGGCGTGCTCTCCTACACCTTCCAGGTGCG
>VYDF01000231.1 GCA_009843565.1 Acidimicrobiia bacterium
GTCCTGCGGGGCGTGGGATGGGGCTTGGGCATTCCATCGCTGGCACTCAGCTACTACGCGGCGCTGGAGTACATCCCCCGAGGTCGCCAAGCCCTGGCCGACGGCCGGTCTGACCGAGCCGGAGCCTCAAGCTGAGGTTGAGAGTTTGGGGCAAAGCCGGTACGGTGTCGCCAATGAATGTACCGGCTGAACTTCGCTATTCCGAAGACCACGAATGGGCCCGGGTCGAGGGCAACCGAGTTTTCCTGGGCATCACCGACTACGCCCAAGACGCTCTGGGTGACGTGGTCTACATCGATCTGCCCCCAGTGGGAACCGAGGTGGCCGGTGGCCAATCGTTCAGCGAGATCGAGTCCACCAAGTCGGTCTCAGAGATCTACGCGCCGGTGTCGGGCACGGTGATCGAGGTGAACACCGATCTGATCGACCACCCCGAGCGGTTGAACGAGGATCCCTACGGCGAAGGCTGGATCTGCGTGATCGAGGCGTCGGACCTCTCCGAGCTGGACGGCCTTTTGGACGCGGCGGCCTACACCGAACTGACGGAGAGCGTCGATTGACCTCCGCTGATTCCCCTGCCGATGGTCTGGAGATCACTTGCCCGATGTGCGGCCACCGCAGCGGGGCAGAGGCGAACTTCTGCGCGGCGTGCGGGCATCCACTCAAGGCAACCGGTGACAGCGACGGAGACCAGTCGGCCGGCGAGCCCACCACCGAGATAGCGCTTGAAGCCGACCTGATCCGCCATTCGGCGGTGCTGGTGGTGACCCAGGGGGCAGCCGCGGGCAGCCGATTCGAGCTGACGGAATCCCGGGTGTCCCTGGGCCGCCACCCCGACTCCGACATCTTCCTCGACGACATCACGGTGTCTCGGAACCACGCCGAGATCTTTCGAGACGGCTTGGTGCCGCACGTGAAGGACATGGGCTCGCTGAACGGCACCTATCTCAACGGCCGCCGAGTGGAGGAGGCCGGGTTGAAGAACGGCGACGAGCTCCAAATCGGGCGCTTCAAGCTGGTGTTCCACGATCGGAGCGATTGGTGAGCGTCCAGCACCGGTCTATCGGACAGGTCTTGGATCTGTTGAAGGGCGACTTTGCCGACATCAGCATCTCCAAGATCCGCTTTTTGGAAAGCCAGGGCCTGATCGATCCCGAGCGAAACCAATCCGGCTACCGGAAGTTCACCGAGGCCGATGTCAACCGCCTGCGTTGGATCTTGGAGCAGCAGCGGGATCACTTCCTGCCGCTCAAGGTGATCAAAGAGCGCATCGACCAGCAGGAATTCGACGGTACCGAGGGGAGCGGGGAACCCAACCGCGACGGGGACGGCGCCCGAGGCTCAGCGGGGCCCAATCCGCTGGATCCGGGGGCGGTCTCGGTGTCGCTGACCCTTGACGAGCTGGCGTCGGCGAGCGGGCTGAGCCAGTCCAAGATCATGGAGCTACAGAAGTTCGGCCTCATCGAGCCCCTCAACGACGGCGCACTGCGGCACTACGGCAGCGAAGCGGTGATCGTGGCCAAAGTGGCGGCCGGTTTCTTGGCCCATGGGGTGGAGCCCCGCCACCTGCGGGCCTACAAATCGGCGGCCGAGCGAGAGGCCGGGCTGATGGAGCAGCGGATCATGCCCATGGTGATGCAGCGCACGGCCCAGTCTCGCCAGCAATCCCAGGACACGCTGGTGGAGCTGATCAATCTCGGCTCGGAGTTGCGGCTCTCGCTTCTCCGGTGCGCCTTGGCCAACCACACCGGGTAGTGGACCGCGCCGAGCCCGAGCTGTTCGCAAGCCGGGAAGCCGTAGAGGGGGCCGTTGGCCGCGTGGCCATGGAGATCTCTGAGCAGTATTCCGACGGGGCGGTGCTGGTGTCGGTGCTGAAGGGCAGCCTTCCGTTTCTGGCCGACCTGGTGAGGGCGGTGGACATCGCCGTGGAGGTGGACTTTTTGGCGCTGTCCCGATTCGCCGCCGACTCGGGACGGGTGCGGTTGGTGAAGGATCTGGACTGCGACGTGAACGGGCGCGAGGTGGTGCTGGTGGAGGGCATCGTGGACACCGGGCTGAGCCTCGGGTACCTGATGGGGGAGTTGCACCGGCGGTCGGCGGCCTCGGTGGCGGTGGCCGCGCTGCTCAATCGGAGCGCCCGCCGCATCCTGCCGCTGGAGCCCGACTACGTGGGGTTTGAGGCGCCCGACGAGTTCTTCTTGGGCTACGGCCTGGACTGGGCCGGCCGCTACCGCAATCTCGACCGGCTGGTAATTGGAGATCCCGACCTGCTGGCCGACGATCCCGATGTCTATGTCCCCACGCTCTACTGACACGCCCAACGCTTGGGTCTCAACGCTGTTGTGACGATCCCGACGCTTACGTCTCTATGCTCTACTAACGTGGGGACGATGAAGGAAATGGAGCTGGTGGGGGTGCGGATCGAACTGCCGTCCAACGCCCCGATCGTGCTGCTGCGGGAGACCGACGGCGAGGGTCGGCTGCTGCCCATTTTCATCGGAGGCGCAGAGGCTCAAGCCATCGCCTTGGCCATGGAAGAGGTGGAGACACCCCGCCCCATGACCCACGACTTGTTCAAGAACGTGCTGGACGACTTGGGCGTGCAGATCGAGCGCATTGTGGTGACCGAGTTGCGGGATCGCACCTTCTATGCCGAGTTGGAGTTGAAGGGGGACAACGGCGCCCGCCGTATATCCAGTCGTCCCTCGGATGCAGTGGCGCTGGCGGTTCGCACCGGGGCGCCCATCTTCGCCGACGAGTCGGTGTTGGACGCCGCCGGGCACGCGGTTGAACCCGAGGAATCAGCAGGCGATGAGCCTCCAGCCGAGGAGGTTTTGGACCAATTCCGGGAGTTCTTGGACCAAGTGACCCCGGAAGATTTCAACGGCTGACCCTTTTTCGCGGCCAAATCGCTCCTTGACAATCCACAGGGAGAGGTTTACCCTGTGGAAATTCATTGGCGTAGTTTCCCCGATGTAAGCAGCCGCATCTGGGGCGCGTCCCGGCACCGGAGAGTCACATGAGCGATCACGCACGGATAGCCAAAGACTTCAGTTCTCCTCAGACCATTGAGATTGTGGGCATCACCTACCGCCAGTTGGACTATTGGACCCGCACTGGCCTGGTTACCTCCACCGCCCAGGAAGCGGTGGGAAGCGGCAGCCGGCGCCGGTACTCCTACAACGACTTGCTGGAGTTGAAGCTGATCAAGCGCCTGTTGGACGAGGGGATCGCCCTCCAGCGGGTGCGCGAGGTGTTCGACTACCTGCGCGACGAGCTGGGCGAGGAGGTGGCCAGCGCCGATTTGGTGATCAACGGCAACCAGTCTCTGCTGGTGCGCACCGACGAGCAGATTCTGGATGCTCTGCGCCAGGGCCAGGGGGCGCTCTACCTCCGGATGGAGGGGTTGATCGAAGAAGTGGATGCCGCGGTGCAGGAGCTGCCCATCGAGGAGGCCCTGCCTGTGGATACATCCGAGCCGCAATCCGGGATTGGTGCCGCCCGAACAGGGTCGTAGAGGAGGCCGGCAAGCGCGTGTTCGCCCATGATTCGGAGCGGCAGTTTGCCGAACTGCTCGACTTCTACGGCATCGAATGGCGCTACGAGCCCGACACCTTCGTGCTCTCCCGCAATGAGACGGGCGAGGTGACCGAGGCGTTCACGCCCGACTTCTACCTGCCCCAATTCGACCGCTACGTGGAGATCACCACTGCACGCCAGAAGTACATCACCCGCAAGAACGGCAAAGTCCGCCGCTTGCGGGAGTGCTTTCCGAGCATCGACATCGTGGTCTTGTGCCAGCGGGACTATCTCAACCTGCTGAGCAAGTACGGCTTCGACGATGCCTCCGGGCTGGACGGTGACCTGACCCACACTGGGGCCGGGGCCGAATCCGGCTAGCCGAGTCGGAGAACGACATGCGTTCCTCGCCGCTGGAGGGTCGCCATCGGGCGTTGGGGGCCAAATTGGTCCCCTTTGGCGGCTGGGAGATGCCGCTGTCGTACCCGTCGGGCACACTGGCCGAGCATCGTGCGTGTCGGACCGACGCAGTGGTGTTCGATGTGAGCCACCTGGGAACCCTCCGGGTGTCGGGTGCCGATGCCTACGAGCGGCTCCAGCAGGCGTTTACCAATGATCTGGCTCGGATCGGCCATGGTCGCACCCAGTACACCCACCTGCTGGACGACGACGGCTCGGTGCTGGACGACATCATCGTGTGGTGGGTGGCGCCGGAGAGCTTCGATGTGATGCCCAACGCCTCCAACACCGACCGGGTGCGCGACGCGCTGAGCGGCTCAGACGACGCTGGGTTCGAGGCGGTTGACGTGACCGCCAGTCGGGCCGTGCTGGCGGTGCAGGGGCCTGAGGCCCGCAGCCGGCTCGCCTCGGTTTCGACCGAGGCCTCGGAGGTGGCCCGCAACTGCGTCAGCTCTGTGGAGTGGAAGGGCACCTCGCTGACCGTGGCCGGCACCGGCTACACCGGCGAGGACGGAATGGAGATCGCGGTGCCCGCTGAAGCCGCCGAGCGGCTCTGGGACGCGGTGACCGCGGCGGGGATCAATCCCGCCGGACTAGGGGCCCGAGACACGCTGCGCTTGGAGAAGGGCCTGCCCCTGCACGGCCATGAGCTGGGGCCCGGCATCACCCCACTGCAAGCCGGGCTGGGCTGGGTGGTGCGATGGGACAAGCCTTCGTTTCAGGGCCGGGAGGCCCTAGCCGCCGAGCGAGACCGGGGCGTCCACCGGCGTTTACGGGGACTGCGGGTAGAGGGCCGGCGCCCGCCCCGGGAGGGCCAGGCCGTACTGCGCGACGGCGAGGTGGTGGGAGAGGTCACCTCGGGCAACTTCTCGCCCATGCTGGAGACGGGAATCGCGCTGGCGTTCGTGCCACCTGATGCCGATATCGGCGACGAGCTGGCCGTGGACATGCGAGGCACCCCCACGCCGGCCACGGTGGTCAAGCTGCCGTTCGTCTAAGCGCTGTTGACAAGCCGCAAAGAGCAACCTGTTGGCCGTATGTCGACGTGGTCTTATGGTCTCAACAAGGACACTTTGCCCCAGCAGACAACCTCGTAGAGTTCACGGCGGCACACTTCCTTCCGAAAGTTTTCAATATACATACCTGGCAACTGGGTTCGGTTCCATACCTCTATTCGGGCACAACGCCCCAGCAGACAACGATTGTGCGATCGGCTCGGATGCCGCAAGAAACCTGACCGCCCGCGGACACGGCGACAAAACGGCCGCTAGGCGGGCTTGCTACTCCATAGAGATTCTGGCCCCAGCAGGCGACGGTACCGTTGATCCGGAGTCCACACCCATAGGTGCCGGCATGGGAGATGGCGGTGAATTGTCCATTGGGGGGATCGGCTTCGCCAACACCATTGTCGCCCCAGCAGGCGATGGTTTGGTCGGTGCGCAACCCGCAGGTCGTTGTCCCGCCAGCAGATACGGCAGTGAACTGGCCGGAGGGAGGTTCGGCTTGCCCGTAGTCGTTGTGTCCCCAGCAGGTGATTGTTTGGTCTGGGCGCAACCCGCAGGCGTGAAGATTGCCGGAAGAGACGGCGACGAATCGGCCACCGGGGGCATGGTCTTGTCCGTGGTCCAACTTCAGTCGCGTGACGTCTAGATCGTAGTACCAGCAGGTGATGGTTTGGTCTGGGCGATGCCCGCACGCGTGGAACCAGCCAACAGCAAGGTCGGTGAATTGACCTGCGGGCAGTACGGACTGTCCAAATTCGTCGTCTCCCCAGCAGACCCAAGTCTGGTCAACCCTTGAACCGCAGTTGTAGTCGCCATAGGCACGAATGGCGTAGAAGGGTCCCGCAGGCGGGTGGATTGCCGGGGAGGAGATGTAGAAGCCATCGCAGACGACGGTCTGGTCGTCTCTCAACCCGCACCAATGGACAGCACCTGCTGCAATCGCGGTGATGTGGCCGCCGGGAGTGGTTGAGGTTATTGGTTCGAAGGCCCGGAGCGCATTAATGGCGTTGTCGTCGAGGACGAGGTAGCACAGGCCATTGGTGTAGCCCCATTTGACGCTGGCCAGCACCTGCTGGCCGTCGGCGGATTTGGCGACGGGTACGGGGCTGTAGGCGAATCCGTGGCTGGGGTTGTGGGCGTTATAGCATCTGTCAGCTGCCGTCCAATCAGCGGGCGTTGGGGCCTGCGCTGATCCGGTGGGCGGGTTGTTTTGCAGGTTTTGGTCTGCGGCGTCGTCGAGGACGAGGTAGCCCAGGCCGGGGCGAGAGCCCCACTTGACGCTGGCCAGCG
>VYDF01000193.1 GCA_009843565.1 Acidimicrobiia bacterium
GCCCACTGGGGGAGGGCATCGCTCACCAGCAGACCTGAGGGGCGGTTCAACACCACTCCGGCGGCGCCCTCCTCCTGATGGGCCAGCATCAACACCACGGTCCGCTCGAAGTTCCCGTCGCCGATGAGCGGGGTGGCCACCAACAGCTTCCCGGTGGTGTCAGCCCCCGTATCCACTGCTACAGATTCTCCACCACGTAGTCGATGCAGCCGCACAGCGCGGCGATATCCGAGGGGGGAATGGCCGGGAACAGGGCCACCCGTAGCTGATTGCGGCCCAGCGCCCGGTACGACTCCACGTCGACGATCCCATTGGTTCGCAGCACGGTGGCCACCTCGTCGGCCGACACCCCGTCGAAGTCGATGGTGGCCACCACGTGGCTGCGAATAGCAGTGTCAGACACAAACGGGGTGGTGAAGCTGCGGTTCTCGGCCCAGGTGTAGATGATGTCGGCCGACTGGTCGCAGCGGGTGGCCGCCCACTCCAGCCCCCCGTTCTCGTTGATCCACTCCACCTGGTGAACGGCCAAGAAAATGGTGGCCAGCGCCGGGGTGTTGTAGGTCTCGTCTTTGCGGGAGCTACCGAGGGCAATGGCCAAATTCAAAAATGGCGGGATCCAGCGGTCGCTCGCCGCGATCTGCTCGATGCGCTCCACCGCGGCGGGCGAGCAGCAGGCCAGCCACAGACCGCCGTCGGCGGCCAGGCACTTCTGGGGGGCGAAGTAGTAGACGTCGGTCTCGGCGGGGTCGAAGCGCAGCCCACCGGCACCTGAGGTGGCGTCCACCAGCACCAGGCCCTCATCAGCCGGGCGGCGCAGCTCCATCGACACCCCGGTGGAGGTCTCGTTGTGGGTCAGGGCATAGGCGTCCACCGTGGGGTCGGCCACCGCCTCAGGATGGGTGCCCACATCGGAGCTGATGATCACCGGCTCTTGCAGATGGGGGGCGGCGGCCACCCCGGCGGCGAACTTGGACGAGAACGCTCCGAAGCTCAAATGCTGGCTGCGGGATTCGATCAGGTTGAAGATGGCGGCGTCCCAGAACCCGGTGGTGCCCCCGTTGCCCAGCACCAACTCGTAGCCGTCGGGCAGGGAGAACAGCTCGGCCACCCCGGTCCTGAGCCGATGGACCACGTCCTTCACGGTGGCCTTGCGGTGGCTGGTGCCGAGGAGATTGTCGGCCACCTCGGCGAGGGCGGCGGCGGCCTCGGGCCGTACCCGAGAAGGCCCGCTGCCGAAGCGGCCGTCTTCGGGCAACAGGTCGGGAGGGATGGTGATTGCGGGGGTTTGGGCAACACTGCTCACGAGGCCCCACGATACCGACGACAAGCACCTAACCGGCGTTGATCGGCCCACTGGAAATTGAACGTCAACTTCTCAGCGGCGGTGTGAAAAGCTGCGCTCATGGCTCGCATATCCCAGCGCATTTCCGCGATTGCCCCCTCGGCCACCCTGGCGGTGGACGCCAAGGCCAAGGCACTGAAGGCCCAAGGGGCGCCGGTGATCAGCTTTGGCGCAGGCGAGCCCGATTTCCCCACCCCGGCAGCCATCTTGGACGCGGCCCGAGCGGCGGTGGACGACTCCCGCAACCATCGCTATTCCCCAGCCGGGGGTCTGCCCGAGTTGAGGGAGGCCATCGCAGCCAAGACCTTGCGGGACTCGGGCTATGAGGTGGAGCCGTCGCAGGTGGTGGTGACCAACGGGGGCAAGCACGCGGTGTACAACGGCTTCGCCGTGTTGCTCGATCCCGGCGACGAAGTGCTGCTGCCTGCGCCCTACTGGACCACCTATCCCGAGGCCATCGCCCTGGCCGGCGGTACCAGCGTGGAGGTGCCCACCACCGCCGACGACGGATTCATGGTGACCGTGGAGCAGCTGGAGGCCGCCCGCACCGACCGCACCAAAGCGCTGGTGTTCGTGTCGCCGTCCAACCCCACCGGGGCGGTGTACCCCCGGGACCGGGTGGAGGCCATCGGCCGGTGGGCCGCCGAGCACGATGTGTGGGTGATCACCGACGAGATCTACGAGCAGCTGACCTACGACGACAACGAGTTCAGCTCCATGCCAGTGGTGGTGCCCGAGCTGGCCGATCGCTGCCTGGTGCTCAACGGCGTGGCCAAGACCTACGCCATGACCGGCTGGCGGGTGGGCTGGCTGATCGGCCCTCCCGACGCGGCCTCCGCAGCGGTGAGCCTGCAATCGCACCAGACATCAAATGTGTCCAACGTGGCCCAGCGGGCCGCGCTGGCCGCGGTGAGCGGGCCGCTGGACGCGGTGGCCGAGATGCGGGCCGCCTTCGACCGCCGGCGGCGAGCCATGCACAAGATGCTGAACGGGATTGACGGGGTGACTTGTCTGGAGCCCCAGGGGGCGTTCTACGCCTTCCCATCGTTTGAAGGTGTGCTGGGCCGCCCGGGCGTTCCCGACACCACCGCCGAGCTGGCCGGATGGATCCTGGACGAGGCCCAGGTGGCCATCGTGCCCGGCGAGGCGTTCGCCGGCCCCGGCTATGCCCGGCTGTCGTTTGCCCTTGGCGACGACGACTTGGGCGAGGGCATCGGCCGCATCGCTGATCTGTTGCAGTGACCGACTCCGGAACCTCACCCTACGGCAGCTGGCCGTCGCCGATCACGGCGCGGTCGATGGTGGCCGATGCTGCGCTGCCGGTGGGCTTGTGGCACCAGCGAGGCCGGATGTGGTGGACCGAGTCGCGACCGGCGGAGTCGGGCCGCAATGCGCTGGTGTGCGACGGCCGCGATCTGTGGGGCGCGGTCTCGGTGCGGACCCGGGTCCACAGCTACGGCGGGGGAGCGTGGTGGCCCGACGGCGCCGACGGGGTGTACGCCTGCGACGACGCCGACGGCCGCCTGTGGCACATACCGGCGGAGGGAGAGCCCCAGCCGGTGTCGCCTGAGCCGGCCTTTGCCCACGGCCTGCGCTACGCCGACGGCCGACCCGACGGGGACGGAACGGTCTGCGTGCGGGAGAACCACCAAGCCACCAGCCAGAGCGGCGGCGAGGAGGCCAACGAGATTGTTCGGCTGAGCGGCGACGGCTCTGGCGAGCCCGAGATCGTGGCCACCGGGGCCGACTTCTACGGCTGGCCCCGGCCCAGCCCCGATGGCCAGCGGATGGCCTGGGTCCAGTGGAACCACCCCAACATGCCCTGGGACCAAACCGAGCTGTGGGTAGACGGCCAGTGCGCGGTGTCGGGCATCGGGTCGGTGGTGGAGCCCCAATGGGGACCCGATGGCCGCCTCTATGTAGTGAGCGACCACAAGGGATGGTGGAACCTGTATCGGCTCGACGGCGCTGATCTCGTCCCCGTGTTCCAGCTCGAAGCCGAGACGCACCGCCCGGCCTGGGTGTTCGACGACCCCAGCTACGCAGTCTGCGACGACAACACCATGGCGGTGGCGGCCATGCGGGGGTCGCTGGCCGAGCTGTGGGCGATTCCCCCCGACGGCTCCGAGCCCCGATTGCTCGATCTGCCCTGGACGTCGTATGCCAGCATCCGCGCTGCTGGATCCCACACCATCTGCGCCATCGTCGCTTCGCCCACCCAGCAGCCCACCGCAGTGCGCATCGACGTGGCCGGCGGATCACACGAGGTCATCCGCCCACCCGCTCGGGCGGCGGTCGATCCGGGGTATCTGTCCAATCCCCGCCCCATCAGCTTTCCCACCACCGGGGGAGCGGAGGCCCACGGGCTGTACTACCCGCCGGCCCATCCCACCGCGAAGGCTCCAGCCGAAGAGAAGCCACCGCTGTTGGTGCTGGGCCACGGCGGGCCCACCGGCGCCGCTCGCAGCCAGTTACAGCTAGGCATCCAGTACTGGACCAGCCGGGGCATTGCGGTGGTGGACGTGAACTATCGGGGCAGCACCGGCTACGGAACTGCTTACCGGGAGGCCCTCCAGGGGCTATGGGGCGTCAGCGACGTGGACGACTGCGTGGCCGCGGCCCGCCACCTGGTGAGCACCGGAGAGGTAGACGGCGACCGGCTCATCATCCGGGGCTCCAGCGCGGGCGGCTATACCACCCTGTGCGCGCTGGCCTTCCACAAGGTGTTCGCCGCGGGGGCCAGCCGCTACGGCATCGCCGATCTGGCCGCGCTGGCTGTCGACACCCACAAGTTCGAGGCCCGGTACATGGACAGCCTGGTGGGGCTGTACCCCGAGGAAGCCGAGGTGTACGAGGCCCGCTCGCCCATCCACTTCGTGGACGACTTCGACGCTCCCATGATCGTGCTCCAAGGCTCCGAAGACGTGGTGGTGCCCCCCAACCAAGCCGAGATGATCGTGGCCGCCCTGGAGCAGCGGTCGATCCCGGTGGCCTACCTCCTGTTCGAGGGAGAACAGCACGGTTTCCGTCAGGCCGACAACATCGTGGCTGCCCTGGAAGCCGAGCTCTCATTCTTCGCCCAGATCCTGGGATTCAGCCTCGCCGACGACATCCCTTCGGTGGCGATACGCCGCTAGTCGGCAAATTCACTCCGGCATCGCATATTGGTCCCCGGTGGGTCACCGAGCGCGGTTTATTCTGAGGGCCGATGGCCAAGGTTCTGGTAGCTGAGAAGATTGCTGACATCGGGGTGGCCAAGCTCCGCCACGCCGGGCACGACGTCGAGGTCAAAACAGGTATGTCTCCCGACGAACTGCTGGAGGCGGTGGCCGGCGTGCATGCACTGATCATCCGGTCGGCCACCCAGGTGACCGCCGATGTGTTCGACGCAGGCTCCGATCTGGTGATCGTGGGCCGGGCTGGGGTGGGCTTGGACAACGTGGATGTGGACGCCGCCACCGATCACGGCGTGCTGGTGGTGAACGACACCTTGTCCAACATCATCTCGGCCGCCGAGCACACCATGGCGCTGATCTTGGCCCAGGCCCGCAACATCCCCCAGGCCCACTCAGCCCTCGTCGACGGGCGGTGGGAGCGGGGCCGCTGGGAGGGCATAGAGCTGAGCGACAAGACGCTGGGCATCATCGGGCTGGGCCGGATCGGGCGGCTGGTGGCCGAGCGGGCGCTGGGCTTTGCCATGCGGGTCATCGCCAGCGACCCGTATGTGTCTGAGGAGGTGGCCCTTCACAGCGTGATGGCGCTGGTGCCGCTGGAAGAGCTGGTGGCCCAGTCTGACTTCATCACCATCCACGTGGCCCGTACGCCCGAGACCATCGGGCTGATCAACTCCGAGATGCTCGAGTTGGCCAAGCCCAATCTGCGGATCGTCAACGTGTCGCGCGGCGGCATCGTGGACGAGGCCGACTTGGCCGAGGCGGTGGCTTCGGGGCGCATCGCCGGGGCGGCTCTTGATGTGTTCGACGGCGAGCCCATCACCGAATCGCCGCTGTTCGACCTCGACTCGGTGGTGGTCACCCCTCATCTGGGGGCCAGCACCGAAGAGGCCCAGAGCAAGGCGGGCGACGCCATAGCCGAGCAGGTGATGTTGGCGCTGGGCGGGGAGTTCGTGCCCGCGGCGGTGAACGTGCCGGCCAAGAACGTTCCCGACGTGCTGCGGCCCTATCTGCCGCTGGCCGAGCAGTTGGGCAAGCTGTTCGGAAGCCTGTGCGAGCGGCTGCCCGAGGTGCTGGAGGTGGAGCTGATCGGCGACATCGGAAAGCCCGACAACACGGTGGCGGTGATGTCGGCGGTGAAGGGGCTATTGAGCGCGGTGTCCGACATGCAGGTCAGCTATGTGAATGCGCTCACCATGGCCCAGGAGCGGGGGATGGAGGTGCGGGGGATCAGCACGCCCACCTCCAAAGACCACGTGAACCTGCTCACCCTGCGCGGTGCGGGCCACAGCCTGGGCGGGCGGCTGACCGGGGCCCGCCAAGAGCCGGTGCTGGTGCTGGCCGATGACCACGCCATCCACATGCCGCCCGCCGCCCACATGATCTTGTTGTCCAACGACGACCGCCCCGGTGTGATCGGCGCGGTGGGCACGCTGTTGGGCAACGCTGGCATCAACATCAACGACATGAACGTGGGTCGGGCGCCCACCGGGGAGGGTGCCTCCATGGTGATCGCCACCCCTCAGCCGGTGCCCAAAGAGGTGGCCGACGCCCTGGTGGCCATCGATGGGGTGCAGTCGGCCCGTTACTTGGGCTTGGCCCCGGCCGACTAGCAGCCCCGACATGTTTGGTTAACAGCGGTGGCGCCGCGTAGAGTTATACCGATGAGCCGCATCCACACCCACCTGCTGCTCTTGTAGGGC
>VYDF01000025.1:0-3006 GCA_009843565.1 Acidimicrobiia bacterium
GGGGTGTGGTGGGCTGCGAGGTGTTGGGTGTAGCGGGCGGCGGTTGTGGGGGTTTTCCAACGGCCTGCTTGCATGAGTCCAGGCATGTCGATGGCCCAGGCGACGAGGTCTTGGGCCATGCCGACGCGCGGCGAGTGGGTTGAGATGCGGGTCGGGTCGATGCCGGCGGCTCGGGCTGCGGCGCGCATGCGTCGGGCGACGGTGTTGGGCGACAGGTCGAATATCGGGTCCGCCGGGTTGGGCGTTGGCGGGCTTGAGCCGGGCGAGTGCGCCGCAGGTGAACTTGGAGATCGTGGCGGTCGCCCCTTGACCTGTTTGGTCGGTTTTGGAGCGGCGGATCAGGATGGTGCCGCTGCCGCCGCGTGCTGGAAGGTCGACGTCGGCCCAGTGGGCGCCGCAGAGGCACCGCTGGATCGCCCCCTCAAAGAGGATTGCTATGACAAAGCACCAAAGCCGAACCCGCCCAGAAATGAGAAGAAAACTTGGCCCAGGACAGTCCCATGCTTCGCCCCTTTGTGCACGTTCACCGACCCGCACTTCGCACAGGCCGCTCGGTTCGGTTAGCGCCGCCCAACCAACCATGGCTCCGTGGCCTCATCAGTCGGGAACATCCTCAGCTGTTTGATCAGCGAAATACCGTTGCGGTCCGACCGCGCCGGAGTCGCCCTCAATCGGCGACGGCCAGACTTTGGCCGGCCGACCGCTCGAAACCGCGGTCCGACCGCACTGCCGTACCGCCTGCGGCTGGCTCCAGGGCCTCTGTGGTGGTGCCAAAGCGCGGGCCAGAGTTTCAGGCCGCCTACAGGGCGATGCCCAAACGCGTAAGTGTGTGCTGTGTGAACCGCCCTGGTTTTCTGGAGGGTCTTGTGGTTTATGCGGCTTGGGGTGTGGTGTTGGTGTTGCGGGGCCGTTGTTGGCTGGGGTGGGTTTGTCGGGTTTGGAGATGCTTGGCGATGGTGGAATCGGCGGCTGCGAGGCGTCGGGTGTATAGGGCGACCATTGCCGGGGTGCTCCAGCGGCCTGCGACCATGATGGCGGCCATGTCGAAGCCTGCGGCGGCGAGGTCTTGGGCCATGCCCACCCGCGGGGAGTGGGTGGAAATGTTCTCGGCGTCGATGCCAGCGGTTCTTGCGACGGCTTTGAGGCGGCGGGCGACGGTGCCAGCCGACATGTCGAAGACCAATGCGTCGGGGTCGGCGTTCGGGGGTTTGATGCGCTCGAGTGCTTTGGAGGCGAACTGCGAGACGGGGATGTACGCGCCGTTGGCGGTCTGGTCGGTCTTTGAGCGGCGGACGTAGATTAGGGTGCCCCCGCTGTTCTCGGCAGCGACCACGTCGCCCCATCTGATCGCCAACAGCTCAGAGCAGCGCAACAAGCCGTCGTGGGCCACCGATACCAAAGCGATGTCGACCAAAGCGCGTCTCGCGGCCTGCTCGGGCGTTTCCAGCCGTCCCCCTGGCTGGTTGTTCCGCGGCTCAAACGCGGTCTCCGCGATCAGGTCGATGTGGTGGTGGCGCAGCGGGGCGGCCTGCTTGGGGACATAGCCCGCCTGTGCGGCCTGGCGCCTGAGTCCCGACAGCACCCGGCCCACCTGTGGGTCCCGTGCGGGGTTGGCGCCGCCCCACTCGCTGTATCTGTGGACGACCGCGGCGCGGTAGGTGCGCAAAGTGGAAGGCCTTTTGCCCTCCGCGGCCAGATCCACCAGCCACCCCTGAAAATCGTCAGACCCAGCCGACGACACATCTACGCCCTGGGCGTCCGCCCACGAACAAAAGCTGTTCCACCCCGTCGCATAGGTCCTCACCGTGTTGGGCGACAACGCCGCCCCCCTCGCCCGGGCAACCGCCCGAACCCGAGATCGGCCCAGACTCCGGCCGCGGGCCCCGTTCCGGCCCGAATGCCTGTTCTGGCCCTGGGACCGGCTGCTCGGCGCTGCGCATCGGCACGGGGGGCAAACACAACCCGCCCTGGTGTCCTCACCCGCGCTCCCATAGCCGCCTGATCCAGCATTCATATCCGTTGGTCTAACAGACACAAACAACAAAGCACCAGCAGTAACAAAAATCAGCTGAAACCAACCAGCTAGACGCTACAGGCCCGATAATCGCCTTTATTCCCTAGTTGAGTCGCGGGGTGCTTGTCAACTGTTTCCGGATACTTCTCAGGGACCAGGCCGACACCGGTCAGATGACAGACCCGCTGGCCTGGGGAAATAGGGGTTCCGCAGTCTGGCTGGATTAGTCGGGTCACTGAGATCCCGGTGCACGCGCCACCACGACTTGATATCGGCCGGGACCGGGATCAACGCCGCGGAACCGCCAGTTCTGGGTCCACTGACCGGAGCCGAATCGCCTCGTTTCCGACGGCGAAAATCCCCGGACTTGTCACGGTCTTGACAGTTACCGCTCACGCTGTCGTCGCGTCTTTGCCGAGCTTTGGATGCAGCCGATAAAGGCGAATATCCGCCGCGAACCTCCACGGAGGACCAGACCCATGAAACGACCCACCGCCCCTGTTGCCGACTCCCGTTCTTCCGGGCCGACCGATCCGGGCACAAGACAGTGTCGACGCATAGCCCCATTGGTTGAGCGCTTTTCGGCGCGGCCCCTGTTTGTCTCGTTGGTGGTGCTGGCCGTGTTCGCGGCCACGTTGGTGTTCGCGGGCGCTGCGTCGGCCCACCCGCCGGAGGCCAGGACGGTCTGCGCGGACGGGTACACGCTGAGCACCGATGAGACCGAGTGTGCCAAGACGACTGTTCAAGAGCATGGCGACGCGTCGTGTTCTGCGGATTACAGCTTGGTGAGCAAAACCCGCGGCGCGTCCGTCTGCGAGAAAGAGGTTGGCGAGCCGACGTGCGCCCGCGGAACCGGCGACGATTGCGAGACCACCACCGATCATGGGGCGCCGACGTGCGCGACGGGCAACCTCAAAAACGGCGTGTGCGTGACCACCACCGATCATGGGGCGCCGACGTGCGCGACGGGCAACCTCAAAAACGGGGTGTGC
>VYDF01000025.1:3106-6158 GCA_009843565.1 Acidimicrobiia bacterium
GATCTCGGGCCGCCGTCGCATTGCACGGCTGGTTCTTTGCAGAACGGCAGGTGTGAGGGCACCACTGATCTCGGGCCGCCGTCGCATTGCACGGCTGGTTCTTTGCAGAACGGCAGGTGTGAGGGCACCACTGATCTCGGGCCGCCGTCGCATTGCACGGCTGGTTCTTTGCAGAACGGCAGGTGTGTCACCATCACCTACCACGGCAATCCGACGTGCGCCGTCGGAGATCGCCAAGGCAGCAAATGCTTTGACCGGCAAACCCCCACCTGTACCCAAGGCGCGCTGCAAGGTACCAAGTGCGTCACAAGAACAACTGAAACAACCTCGCCGACGAACATCCTAAACCACCACGTAGCCCATGACTGCCCCACCGGCTACTACGCCCCACCGCTGCCAGCGGCATGGATAGGGGAGAAAGGCAGCACAGAAGAAGGGAGGGTAATAACTGAACTTGACAACGACTACCAACGACAGTTGCGAATTGGCAGCTACGAAGATGCGGCCTGGGAAAGGCAAGACGACACCCACGACTGCCACAAACCAATACTAGGAGAGGGCACGACCTTTGATGTCGTGGGCGCTTTCATTGACGTAGGAGAGGCAATCGCGGACGGCCTAAAGACTGCTTACGACGAAATGATGAGGGCGATATGCACTGAAACCGGCCAGTTTTTGACAGAAAACGTGGCTGGTTTAGGGACCACAGTGCTCAGTGGAGGAAACGTCTATATAGGAATAGGATCTACGTTTATAGTCGATAAGGCGCTCGAATATCAGTGTTCACAACGAAGAAGCAGCTATGGCACACATCAAAACGCCGTGCTGCAAACAGGCTGCACTTCAGACGGAAAGTTCACCGCATCTACTGTTACCGGTCTAGCAGTCAATTACAAGAGCCCTAAGACCTACAAGAACCTCTACGAATATGGTGGCAGCCTATTGTCTGGCGAATTCCTTGAAAATGCATGCGATGCGCTGAGCACTGACCCCAATGCTGAGCCTGTGCCCCCGCCGCCCTTCCGCACTCCGACTCCAACTCCGACTCCAACACCGGAGGCCACGGTGCCGACCAGCGCGACGGTGAGCGGGAACAATCTAACGCTTACCTTCAACCAGGACCTCGGCGCAATCAACGGCACAACAGCCCAGGAACTGCGCTTTGCGTTTTTCATCGACGGCGCTTACTACCTAGGGGCGCCCGTTACGAACCAGTCGCCCAGCCGCGTCGCTGTAAGCGGTAGAACGGTGACATTGACGCTCGGCACCGCGGTCGCCGCTGGTGACGAGATCACCGTTACCTACGTCCGCGCAGGTCTCCAAGAGGCCGGCGGCACTCCAGTAAAGGGCTTCACAACCACATTGACTACGACATAGTAGAACTGACCTCCTCTCTCATCTTCCAACCCGTTCATGCATATAGTGAGGATATGGCATCATCTGAATGCGGTAAGAAAAGCGATTCGCTTGGTCCGCCATGGCTCGTCATTCTCGTTGAGATCGTTGTCGCTCTAGCAATCTTGCGGGCGGCGCTCTGGCTGGTTCCCCTGTCGGATCAGTGGGACTTCGTTATTTGGATTGGCGTAGGCGTGCCTTTGGCTGCGGCGGCTCACCGCTTCAACAAAGCCCGCTATGGGGCTGCCACCCGCGCCCCCATGTGGTCGGGAAAGAACCGATGAGGGTTCCCAGGCCCAAGCCCTACCAGAGTCTTTTGGGCATAGTGGCAGTCGCGACCGCGTCGAGCTGGCCGCCAACCCCATTCATCTTGGCTGCAATTGCCTTGACGCTATTGGTCGCCGCCTATCTCTACCGACTGGATGCCAGGTCAAAACGCGGCCAGACAGATTTGGAGCACAACAAGGCTTCGTATTCGGGGGGGTCCACACATCGAGGGGTTATAGCACCGCCTTCACGCCCACCCAGGCGGCGTTCAGACGGAAGCGGGAACCGTGGTGATCCACCACGTCTTCGGTCCACAGGCGGCGAATGAGCGGAAGGGCATCGTTGTCGACGGATAGTCCGCCGGATCAAGTAGTCCCGACCGGTGGGCAGATTCGCCAAAGCGGCCAGGAATGTCGGGTGGGGATATGCCGGCCTGCTGGTTGGCTGGGCTCCGGCCGGACTCCTGCACCGGTACGGCAGTGTCAGCCAGCTCTGGCTGATTCCGTTGCTGGTCGCTGGGCCGCTCCTGGCTTGGGCGTGGCTGTATCGCAAAAGGCTGCTGGTCGCGCTCCGGCGGCCAGAATTTCGCCGCCCCCGGTGGAAGCGGCTCGAGGGTGTGTCGATAGTAACGATTCCTGCCGCCGTGGCGGCTGGGGTGGCCATAGGGGGCAACCTTGTATTCGGCCAGTCGGTGCCACTTGCCGCGTTTGCCGCGGGGGTGTTGACGTGGGTCGCGATGTGGCGTCGCAGGAGGCGGGCAACGATAAGAACCCGGTTAGCGCATCGGGCTCGCCCTAGTTGAGCAGCTTTGACAGGTCGACTCTTCACATAACTTGACCTAAAGGGGTCAAACCCGCAGTGCCGAAGGGAACTCATAACTTTACATAACATGTATTCTCAACGTTTTAGGCGAGAATACTGGTAAGAACAATTATTGAAATTAGCTGTTGACACTTGAAAATTGGACAAATATAGTGCTCTGGCTGGCTTGAACCAGACCTATCGGCCCCCACCGGCCCTTGTCGAGATGCGTTGAACGGAAGGGTTGTATGGGTGCCGTCTACCGAATGTGTCTGGTGGCAGCGCTGTTCTCCACCGCCTGCGCGAGCGGTGGCGATGATCTTCCCACGGTCTCATTGCCAACCGCTCCACCCGGGCCTGCTGCCGCCATCCAGATATTGAGCTCCGACCGGCTGGAAGCACCGGTACCGAAGGCCCACTCATCTTCGACGTTGCCGCTCGGCGCCGGACTCGCCTCCGACGACAGGCAGGCCGCTCCTGTGACGGAGCCCGCTGCGGTTTCGGAACCGGAAATTCCTGAGGAGTGGACACTCAGTCTTCGTGCCCGTCGGGCGAACTCCGCGGAACCTGTGGTCAACCACCCCCACCC
>VYDF01000126.1 GCA_009843565.1 Acidimicrobiia bacterium
CCTTGGATCTGTCCCTCGACGATGGTGGGATTGACCATGGTGCCGCAGTCGCTCACCACCACGTAGTCCTCGACCTCCACTTGTCCGGTGCCGGGATCGACGGCAACCCGACACGCATGAGTGGCGTAGGAAAAGGTGGCGCTGGCTGGATCGTAGGAGTGCGACGCAACCAGTCCGGGCTCAGTGCCCTCGGGAAGCCGGAACCCCTGCCAGGCCCGTTGGGCAACTTCGGGGATGCTCACTCCGACTTCGGTACCCGCCACCCGAGCCTGCCCTTCCCCTAGCTCGATATCTGCCGGACTGGCTTCCAGCATTTCGGCCGCGATGGTCTTAATCTTCTCGGCCACCCGTTGCGCGGCAACCACCGCGGCGCCGCCCCCTACCGCGATAGAACGGGATGCGGCAGTGCCGTACGGGGAGTACGGGGTGGTGTCAGTGTCGCCGTGTACCAACTCGATCGTTGCCAGCTCCACCCCCAACTCGTCGGCCACCAACTGGGGAATCGTCGTCTCCAAGCCTTGGCCGTGAGGGGAAACGCCGGTGGCCACCCGAACCGAGCCGTCAGGTTCAAGACGGATGGTGGCGGTTTCGAACCCGCCGATGCTGAGGCCGATGAACTCGTTCATCGTGCTCGGCCCAATCCCGGCCATCTGCACATAGCTGCAATAGCCCACCCCTCGGCACCGCCCATCCTCGGCTGCCGCTGGGCCGTCTTCGATGAGCTGTTGGGCGCGCCGCAGCGCCTCGGGGTAGTCGCCATTGTCGTACTCGATCATGGTCCGGATCTGATACGGCAGCTCTCCGGGGCCGATCATGTTCTGAAGCCGCAGCTCCACCGGCTCGCGGCCCAGTTCCACGGCCACCAGGTCAACCACCCGCTCGCGGATGAACGCGGCCTGGGTTTGCCCGAAGCCGCGATAAGCGCCGGTGGACATGGTGTTGGTGGCCACGACCCGGCCGACGCAGCGCACGGCCTCCCATCGGTACGGCCCGGGAACGACGCCGAAGACCGTGAACAGCGGTCCACCGCCGAAGACCGCGAACCGGGCTCCAGCGTTCCGAAAGCTATGGAGGCGCAGACCTCGCAGCGTCCCATCGTCGTCGAAGGCCACTTCCACATCGTGGATCTCGTCGCGGGCGTGAGTGGTGGCCAGCAAGGACTCGGATCGGTCTTCAACCCATTTCACCGGCCGACCCAAGTCCAATGCCGCCGCGGCCACCATGACCTCGTCCTCGTACACATGGTCTTTGAGACCGAAGCCGCCCCCCACATCGGGGGCGACCACCCGCACCTGGCTCTGGGCCATCTCCAGCGACTCACACAGCGAATCTCGCACGGAGTGCGGGGTCTGGGTGGATGTGTACACCGTGAGTTTCCCCCGGGGCTCGGGCACCGCGACAATCCCCCGACCTTCAAGAGCCACCCCATGAATTCGGCCTATTCGCAGCCTCATGGTCAACGAGCGGTCGGCGGCCGCAAACACCGCAGCAGCATGATCTTCGCTGTCGCCGGCGTCGAATGAGGCCAACACGTTGGAGCCAATATCGGGATACAGCAAGGGGGCATCGGAAGCGAGTGCCTGATCAATGGCCAACACCGGCTCGAGCTCTTCGATGTCGAGGCCAACCTGCTCAGCATGATCCTCAGCCAGGTATCGCGATTCGGCAATGACCACTGCCAGCGGCTGGCCCACGTATCGCAATGCGTTGTCGACTACCGGGGTGGAACGCTGCTGCTGGCCACCCAGAATCCATAGCACGGGCAGCTCACCAGGAATGAGAGACGCCAACCGGTCGGGGTCGTAAACCGTGGCCCGGCCATCGCCGGCGCTGTCGAACCCGATCAGGCGTCCGTGGGCAACGGGACTGCGGACGATGGAGGCGTGAACCATGTCCGGCAGAACAATGTCGTCGATATACCGGCCCGTGCCCCGCAGGAGATACTCGTCATTGAGCCTGCGCACCCGCTGGCCAACAAACCGGTGCTTCATAGGTGTCGCGACAATACCCAGCCGTTGCCGAACCGATCAGCGACGATTGCGCGAGCCAGGTTCAAAGGCGAGACTCGCAGGAAGTGCCCGACACCTTGATCCGCAACATCAGCCACCTGGTCACCTTCGATGCCAACGACCGCGAGTTGGACGGTGCGGACATTCTGGTGTCCGGTTCGCGCGTTGCCGCGGTGGGCTATGGACTGGAGGCCGACGACTCCGCCGAGGTCATCGACGGCCGAGGTCTGCTGGTGCTCCCCGGACTGATCAACGGGCACCAGCATCTGTACCAAGTGGGGCTGCGCTCATTCGCCGAACTTGAGCGAGCCCCCATCCACCCGTGGCTGACCGCGCTACACGTGAAGACGCTGTATCTGTGGCGCCAGGGCCACTACACACCGGCCACGGTGGGCGCGGTGGCCCGAGCGGGAATGGTTGAGTCGTTGCTCGGCGGGGTCACAACCGTGGCCGACCAGCACTACGTGTTCGTGGAGGGCAACACCGAGCCATTCATCGAGGAGATGATCGAGGGGGCCCTCGAAACAGGTATTCGGCTGCACGCCGGTCGGGGTTCGATGACCAAGGGCAAGAGGCACGGCGGCGTGGTGCCCGACATCGCCTGCCAGACGATCGACGAGGTGCTGCGTCACTCTCAAGAGCTCATCGACCAATACCATGATCCCGACCCCTTGGCCCGGATCAGGATTGATCTGGCCCCGTGCGGCGTGCACACCGACGAACCAGAGATGTACCGCGAGTTCGCCCGACTGGCCGCCGATCACCCGGAGGTCGGACTGCACACCCACCTGTATGAGGTGATCGACACCGGATTCTGCACCGACACCTACGGCGTAACGCCATGGCATTTCCTGGTGGAGAACGGCTGGAACCACGACAAGGTGTGGCTGGCCCACATGGTTGACCCCCCACATGAAGAGATCCCCGAGTTCGCCGAGGTCGGAGTCGGCATTGTTCATCTCATTGCGCCCGATCTGCGCATGGGCTGGGGACTGGCGCCGCTGCGAAAATACCTGGATGCCGGATGCAAAGTGGGATTCGGCACCACCGGGTCTGCCTCCAACGACGGCTGCAACCAGTTGGGTGACGTCCGAGTGGCCGCGTTGGCCCACCGCGACATGCATGTATCACCTCAGAAGTGGCCGAGCGCCCGTGAGCTTTTGGGGCTGGCTACTCGTGGCTCAGCGGCCTGCCTCGGGCGCCGTGAACTGGGAGTGATCGAGCCGGGCAAGGCCGCGGACATTGCCGCCTGGGACATGACCACCGTCGATCGCGTCGGGGTCCACGACGCGGTCATCGGACTGGTGTTGGGCGGGGTTTCAGATCGGGCCTCTTTGGTGATGGTGGGCGGCGAGATCGTGGTCAGAGACGGACACTGCACAACGGTGGACGAGAGCGCCATCGCTGATGCGGCCCGGAACGCCTATCCCGTGCGTCCTCCAGCGCACCGGCGACGCCACTGATCACCCTCACTCTCAATCGACACCTCATCAGAGAAGGGCTAGTGTCGGCTACTGTCAGATGCGTGCGTTGTCACATGACAATGCCGTAGAAGGAGGGGGTAAATCCGTGACACGGCGTTCTTCGATTCTGTTCAAGCTCTTCGCACTGTTGATGCTGTTTGGCCTGGTTGCCGCAGCATGCGGCAATGACGACGACGCAGAGGTGCAACCCGCTCCAGAGCCTGCGGCAGATGACAGCCAACAGGCCGAGCCAGAACCTGAGCCCGAACCGGAGGAAGAGCCCGAGCCTGAACCCGAGCCCGCGCCCGAGGACGACGGTGATGTCCTCAGGGTGGCCCTGCTGTTGCCCGGAGTCCGCAACGACAACTCGTTCAGCCAGGCGGCCTATGAGGGGCTGCGGGATGCTGTGGCCGAAGACGGCAACGTGGAAACCCAAGTCCTCGAGGAGATCATCGACCCGACCGACTCGCTTCCGGCGCTGCGCGATTTCGCCAGCCAGGGCTTCGACCTGATTCTGGGCCACGGCATCGAGTACGTCGATCCGATCCAGCAGCTCTATGCGGAGTTCCCCGACGTTGCCTTCTCCATGACCGGCGGTGTGCTGGTTCCCGGTTCTGTTACGTCGAGCAATGTCGTGGACTGGCTCTACAACATCCAGGACATGGCCTATCCCAATGGGATTCTGGCGGCCCAGGCCATCATCGGCGACACCATTGGGATTGTCGGAGGGCCCGAGTTCGACTTCGTCAAGGCGATGCACCAGTCGTTCCGGGATGCAGCCTCATCGGAGAATCCCGATCTGAATTTCCTGGAGGGCTTCGCCGGTTCATTCATCGACGTCCAGGCCGCGGCCGAGGTCGCCCAGCAGCTCATCGACCAGGGGGCAGACTTCATCTACTGCTCCGGAGACGGGATTTGCATCGGTGCAGCTCAAACCGCATCGGCGGCAGGAATTCCAATTGCGGTCGGGTTCGGATCGCAGGAGCAAACTGCACCCGATGTCTACCTGTCAGCCACCGTCATTCGACTCAAAGACCTGTACCTAGATTTCTTCGACCAGGTCCGCAACGGCACGTTCGGCACTGCCGACGGTGAAGTGCACGCGGTGGGCGAGGAAGGTTACGCCTTCTACCCAGGCGGCATATTCAACGACCAAGTAGAGGTGTTGCCGGTCAATATGGCGGCGACGGTGGAAACCGCAGTGGGTCTCGACGAGCTTCAAGCCGCGCTTGACGAGCTGGTGGCGTCTATTCGAGCCGGCGAATTTTCCATCCCGTTCCCCGGCTAGACACTCGTTGAGTTCAGAACCAGGCGCGGGCCCGGCCACCGATACGCCCCTTTCGGTAAGGGGCGCCTCCCGGCGGTTCGGTTCCGTCCAGGCCCTGGCCAATGTGGATTTCACGCTGGAAGCAGGTGAGATCCACGCGCTCGTCGGCGAGAACGGGGCGGGCAAATCTACTCTGGCCAAGATTGTCGCCGGATCGATCCGGTCTGATGCCGGTTCGATGAGCCTGTTTGGCCAGCCGTACCAGCCGTTATCGCGCCGAGAAGGAGCCGCCGCGGGCGTTGCCCACGTGCGACAACAGCTTTCGCTGGTCCGAGGACTCACCGTCGCCCAAAACCTGCAACTGGGAAGGCCCGGCGCCCCCGCGGTCTTCAACGCTGCTGCGGCCCGGGCCGAGGTCGAGCGGTGGTCCGATGAGTTCGCCCTCAGCGTTCCGGCGGAGAGACTTGTCGACGACATGCCCCTAGCGGTGCGACAGCAGGCCGAGATTCTCATCGCCGTGGCCTGGGGAGCGCGGCTGTTGATCCTCGACGAGCCCAGCTCGGCGCTGGGGCCGCTTGAGACCAATGCCCTGATCGCGCTGTGCCACCGACTTCGGGGCGAGGGCACACCGATCCTCTACATCTCCCATCGATTGCCGGAGCTAGCCGAGTTGGCCGACCGGCTCACCGTTTTGCGGGCTGGCAGGGTGGTGGTCGAAGGGGCCGATGTGCGAGGCGCCGACCTCCGCGAGGTGGCCACGCTGATGATCGGCGATGTCTCGCTCCTTGAGGTCAATCGGCCCGAGATCGAGCGAGGATCGACTCGATTGAGCGTGAGCGACCTCTCCGTTTCGTCGGCACAGGAGATCGGTTGCCACGGTCTCGATTTCGAGGTGGCCGGTGGGGAAATTCTCGGGGTGGTCGGCATCGCCGGCAACGGGCAAGAATCGCTGGCCAAAGCCCTTACCGGACAGGTCAAGCTGTCGAGCGGCCATGTCCTGGTGGATGGGGTGGACATCTCCGGATCAGCCCGCGAGGCCATTGCCGCTGGAGTCGCCCACCTGCATGAGGACCGCTCGACCGGACTGGCCGCAGCATTTTCTGTGGCCGACAACGCCACCGCCCGCCATGTGGGAAGCCGGCGATTCACCCGTTTCGGCGTCAGACTGCCGGAAAAGATCGCCCGCCACGCCCGGGAACTGGCCGAGCGATTTCAGGTCCGTCCTCCGGAACCGACAGCCAAGGCCAGCTCTCTGTCGGGCGGGAATCAGCAGAAGTTGATGGCCGCTCGTGAGCTCGAGAAGAACCCCACGGTTCTGGTGGCCCATGGGCCGACGAAGGGACTCGACCCTGAGGCGGCCAAAGCC